>JAPJRE010000382.1 GCA_030824725.1 Sphingomonas sp. | reverse complement strand
CGCCGAAGCGATCGACCAGGCCGATCTGCCGGGCGATGCCGCCGATCCACACCCGGCCTTGGCCGATCTCGTCGACCCGCTGCGGGGTGAGCTTGCGCGAGGCCGCGACCAGCCCGACGAAGCGGCCATAGCCCGCTTCGATCGCCGATTGCAGGATGGTGTCGACCGTCGCGTTGGTGCCGCCATAGATGCTCGGCTGGCCGCTGAGCGGCGTGCTCTGCACCCCGTCGGTGGTGACGCCGATCTTGGCGAGGCTGTTCTCGAAGGTGGGGATGATGCCGAAGATGCCGATCGAGCCGGTGATCGTGTTCGGCTCGGCGAAGATCACGTCGCCCGCGGTCGACACCCAATAGCCGCCGCTCGCCGCGAGCCCGCCCATCGAGACGACCACCGGCAGCTTCTGCGCCTTGGCCTGGAGGATCGCCTGGCGCATCTGCTCCGAGGCCATCGCCGAGCCGCCCGGCGAATCGACGCGGACGACCAGCGCCTTGAGCCTGCCGTCCTTCAGCCCGTCGAGCACGAGCTTGCTGACGGTATCGCCGCCCGCGCTGCCCGCGCCGCCCTTGCCGTCGACGATCTCGCCGGCAATGGTGATCACGCCGATCGCGTCGCCGCTGGTCGGCACCGGGTTCGCCTGGAGCCAGTCGGCGAGCTTGATCGCGTTGAAATTGCCGCTGCGTGCACCGCTCGGCGCCCCCACCAGCTTCGCGACGTGCTGGCCGAAGGCGATCCGGTCGCCGAGTTGGTCGACCAGGCCATAGGCGCGATTGGCGCTTGCAATGTCGCCCTTGGCGGCGGTGATCGCCACGTCCGGCTTCATCAGGAACTCGGCGATGCGCGCCTTGGGCCGCGCCTTCTGGATGCCCTCGCGCCATTGGTCGAGCAGGCCGCCATAGAGCGCGGTGTTCGCCTCGCGCGCCTCGGGCGACATGTCGGCGCGGATATAGGGTTCCACCGCCGACTTGAACTTGCCGACCTTGTAGACATGGACGTTGATGCCGAGCTTCTCGGTCAACCCCTTGTAATAGAGCTGCTGCCCGCCCGGGCCCATGAACAGCGAGCCGCCCATCGGGTGGACCCAGATCTCGCTGGCATTGGCCGCGATCTGATAGCCGCTGTCGGTATAGGCAGTGGCATAGGCGAGCACCGGCTTGCCGGCGGCGCGGACGCGGCCGACCGCGGCGGCGACTTCGCTCACCGTCGCGGGATAGCCGCCGAGGAAGCTGTCGAGATCGAGCACCACCGCCTTGACGCGGGAGTCGGTCCTGGCGGCGTCGAGCGCGCGGATCACGTCGCGCGCGCTCACCTGGCCGGCGGCGCGGGTGCCGCTCAGGCCGGCGAGAGGGTCGGCCTCGCTCGGCTGCTCGACCAGCGCGCCGTTGAACGCGACGATCAGCGCGCCGTCGCGAATCGTCGCTGGAGTCGGCCGATGGGAGAGCGCCGCGAACAGCGCGGAAAAGAACAGGAGGAGCAGAACGAGGACGAGCAGGTCCTTGATTCCGACGAGTATCTTCCAGGCGGTACGAACCAGCTTCACCGGCGGCTCCTCAAAGGGTATTCTGGCATTCGTGCTACCGGATGCGCGCAGGCGAGGCAACGACCCGTCTTATCGGCCCAACACGCTGAAAAAAGTTCCCATCGCACCCGTTGACGAAGCGAAACTGCCTCCACATATCTCGACTGTTAGCACTCCGGGGGACCGAGTGCTAAACACCGAAATCCACCTGAAAGAGGATCAGGCAATGAACTTCCGTCCGTTGCACGACCGCGTGCTCGTCCGCCGCGTCGAAGCCGAGGAAAAGACCGCCGGCGGGATCATCATCCCCGACACCGCCAAGGAAAAGCCGCAGGAAGGCGAAGTCGTCGCCGTCGGCACCGGCACCAAGGCCGAAGATGGCAAGGTGACCGCGCTCGACGTAAAGGCCGGTGACCGCATCCTGTTCGGCAAGTGGTCCGGCACCGAAGTGAAGGTGAACGGCGAAGACCTGCTGATCATGAAGGAAAGCGACATCCTCGGCATCGTCGGCTGAGCGACCTCGCACACTCCTCAACTTCCTAAACTTAGCGAAATTTGAAAGGGCAGTCCCATGGCAGCCAAGGACGTAAAGTTTTCGCGCGACGCTCGTGAGCGCATCCTGCGCGGCGTCGACATCCTCGCCGACGCGGTGAAGGTCACGCTGGGCCCGAAGGGCCGCAACGTCGTGATCGAGAAGAGCTTCGGCGCGCCCCGCATCACCAAGGACGGTGTGTCGGTCGCCAAGGAAATCGAGCTCAAGGACAAGTTCGAGAACATGGGCGCGCAGATGGTGCGCGAAGTGGCCTCGAAGACCAACGACATCGCCGGCGACGGCACGACCACCGCGACCGTTCTGGCGCAGGCGATCGTCCGCGAGGGCATGAAGTCGGTGGCCGCCGGCATGAACCCGATGGACCTGAAGCGCGGCATCGATCTCGCCGTCGCCAAGGTCGTCGAGGACGTCAAGGCCCGCTCGAAGCCCGTCTCGGGTTCGCAGGAAGTCGCCCAGGTCGGCATCATCTCGGCGAACGGCGACCGTGAAGTCGGCGAGAAGATCGCCGAGGCGATGGAGAAGGTCGGCAAGGAAGGCGTGATCACCGTCGAAGAGGCGAAGGGTCTCGAATTCGAGCTCGACGTCGTCGAAGGCATGCAGTTCGACCGCGGCTATCTCTCGCCCTACTTCATCACCAACCCGGAGAAGATGGCGGTCGAGCTCGCGGATCCGTACATCCTGATCCACGAGAAGAAGCTGTCGAACCTGCAGTCGATGCTGCCGATCCTCGAGGCGGTCGTGCAGTCGGGTCGTCCGCTGCTGATCATCGCCGAGGACATCGAAGGCGAAGCGCTGGCGACCCTGGTCGTCAACAAGCTGCGCGGCGGCCTGAAGGTCGCAGCGGTCAAGGCACCGGGCTTCGGCGATCGTCGCAAGGCGATGCTGGAAGACATCGCCGTCCTCACCAAGGGTGAAGTGATCAGCGAAGACCTCGGCATCAAGCTCGAGACCGTCACGCTCGGCATGCTCGGCACCGCCAAGCGCGTCACCATCGACAAGGACAACACCACCATCGTCGATGGCGCCGGTGAAGCCGAGTCGATCAAGGCCCGCACCGAGCAGATCCGCCAGCAGATCGAAGTCACCACCAGCGACTATGACCGTGAGAAGCTCCAGGAGCGTCTCGCCAAGCTCGCCGGCGGCGTGGCCGTGATCAAGGTCGGCGGTGCGACCGAAGTCGAGGTCAAGGAGCGCAAGGACCGCGTCGACGACGCGCTGCACGCGACCCGCGCAGCCGTCGAAGAAGGCATCGTTCCCGGCGGCGGCACGGCCCTGCTGTACGCGACCAAGGCCCTGGAAGGCCTGTCGGGTGCGAACGAGGACCAGACCCGCGGCATCGACATCGTTCGCAAGTCGCTGACCGCGCTGGTTCGCCAGATCGCGCAGAACGCTGGCCAGGACGGCGCCGTCGTCTCGGGCAAGCTGCTCGACCAGACCGACACCTCGTTCGGCTTCAACGCCGCGACCGACACCTACGAGAACCTCGTTGCTGCCGGCGTGATCGACCCGACCAAGGTGGTGCGCACCGCACTGCAGAACGCGGCTTCGGTCGCCGGCCTGCTGATCACCACCGAAGCGACCATTGCCGAGCTGCCGGAAGACAAGGCTGCTGCTCCGGCGATGCCGGGTGGCATGGGCGGCATGGGTGGCATGGACTTCTAAGTCCGCGCTCGACGCAAAAAGAGGGGCCGGCGGAGCGATCCGCCGGCCCTTTTCGTGTCGGTCCTGGAACCTGTCGCTCGCGGCTCCTGCGCCCGCC
>JAPJRE010000381.1 GCA_030824725.1 Sphingomonas sp. | reverse complement strand
GTACAGAGACTCGCCTATGCCGTGGCAATGTTACAAATCGAATCGTCGGGTTTTCACGCGACTGTCATAGTAGCGACGATTGCACGGGAAGGGATGCAGGCCGGCGACGACGTCCGCCGCCGGCCTGCCTCGGTTCACTCCGCCGCTTCGGACGGTGCAGCCTGCCGGGTCGCGGCGGCCCCGGCACCGGCGACGATCGAATCCAGCGTGCCGCCCTCGAAGCCGAGCTCACGCATCAGGCCGTCGATCACCGGCGCCTGCGCGCGGTAGCGCAATGCCGCGGACACGGCGGCATTGGCGAGGTTGCGATCGCCGCCGCCGTCGTTCGCCACGCTCCCCGCCCCAGCGGCGCCGCCGGTGAGCCCGTCAACCTGGACGATGCGGATCGAATCGATCGCCTCCATCGGCTTGGCCGCCTCGCGCACGAGTTCGGGCAGCACCTTGAGCAAGGCCAGCTTGGTCTGGAGCGACACCTGGTCGGACGACAGCAGGTTCGCCGCCTCGTTGACCGCGCGCTGGCCCGCCGCCTCCACCTCGAAGCGCACGCGATCGGCGTCGGCGCGCAGCTTGGCGGCCTCGGCCTCGCCCTCGGCGGCCAGCCGGGCTGCCTCCGCGCGATCGGCAGCGGCTGCCTTTTCGGCCTCGGCCTGGGTCTTGATGGCGATGGCGGCGCGTTCCGCCTCGCGCGCCGCATCGATCAGCTCGATGCGCTTCTGGCGCTCGGCCACCTCGGCGTCGCGGGCGGTGCGCACCGCTTCCTCGGCGACCACCGCCTGGGCACGCGCCTGGTCCGCCACGGCCTTGGCCTGGCTCTCCTCGCGGCTCTTGTTCTGCACCGCGATCTGCTGCTCCTGCCGGGCGAGCTCCAGCGCCTGGGCCTGGGCGATCTTGGCTTCCTGGATCGCGCGATCGGCTTCGATCTGCTGGGCGTCGATCTGGCGCTTGGCTTCGATGCGCGCCTGTTCGGCTTCGCGCTGCCGCGCCGCCTGCTCGCGCGCCACCTCGGAGGCCTGCTCGGCGCGACGGACCTCGAGCTCGCGCTCCTGCTCCAGCCGGGCGAACTCGGTATCGCGGCCGATCAGGAAGGACTGGCGCTGCGCCTCGAGATTCTTGGTCTCGATCTGCACGCGGGTATCCTGCTCGATGTCGTTGCGCGCCTTCTTGCGCAGCTCGATCTGCTCGGTCAGCTTGGTAAGGCCCTCGGCGTCGAAGGCGTTGTTGGCGTTGAAATGTTCGATCGAGGTCTGGTCCAGCCCGGTCAGCGAGACGCTCTCCAGCTCCAGCCCGTTCATCGCGAGATCGGCGGAGCTGACCTGCTGCACCTTCTGCACGAAGTCGCTGCGCTGCTCGTGCAGCTGCGCCATGGTCATCCCGGCGGCGACCGATCGCAGCGCATCGACGAACTTGCCTTCCACCAGCTCCTTCAGCGCCTCGGGGTTCATTGTGCGCAGCCCCAGCGTCTGCGCCGCGGTGGCGATCGACTGCGCATCGGGCTTCACGCGGACGTAAAATTCGGCCTTCACGTCGATCCGCAGCCGGTCGAGCGTGATCAGCGCATCGGAGTTCTTGCGCTCGACGGCCAGTCGCACGGTGTTCAGATTGACCGGCATGGTCTCGTGGAACACCGGCAGCACCAGCGCGCCGCCGTTGATCACCACCTTCTCGCCGCCCGCGCCGGTGCGGACGAACCCCACCTCCTTGGACGCGCGCTTGTAGAGCTTGGCGAAGGTGATGCCGATGACGAGCAGCGCGGCCAGCGCGATGCCGGCATAGACGAGATAGGGCAGCATCGCGCTGGTGCCCTGGGGAACGATGGCTTGCATGGGATTTACCCCTCCAGACGGGGCAGACGATGGTCGCCCCAGGAAATGGCGCGAAAGCCGTCGCCTTCACGCCGGATCAGGAGGACGCGCTCGCCCTCCTCAAAGAACTGGCCGGTGCTGTCGGGCTCGACCATGACATAATGGACCTGGCCGTGCGCATCCTTGGCGCGGGCACGGGCGGGCGAGCCGGCGGCGGCGCGCCCGATAACGATATGGGCGGTGGTGCCGACCAGCGTCTCGATCGGCACCGCGGTGCTGTGATCTTGCGGCAGGATCCGCCCCACGCCGCGTGCGGCAAGGCCCGAAAGCGGCAGGGCCGCCACCGCCGCCGCCGGTACCGCGATCCAGCCGCTCAGCAGGCTGCCCGTCCAGTCATGGGCGATCTGCTGGAGCAACAGGCCGAGCAGCCCGAACACCGCAAGATACAGGATCAGTGCCACCAGCAGCGGCACCCGGCCGATGCCCAGCCAGTCGAGCGCATCGAAGGCAGCATCGGCATCCACGGATGTGTCGGGCGCCATTTCGGCCCAGTCGCCGCCCAGCCCCACCGCCTGCACGATTCCGATCAGGACCATCAGCACGATGGCGGATACGAACGCCACGCTGCCCGGCGCAGTGATGACCTCAAGCACTTCCCCACTCCCCTGCGATGCGAAGGCTAATCGCCAATGACCCGGGAATGAAGCGAAATCGGCGCATCTCCACGCCGATCTGCGCTATGATGCAGGGAAGGGAGGGGGCGGGACCTCATGCCGATCGAGCAGCTTCGCACGTTGACCTGCGATATTCTGGAGATGACCGAGGCGATCCTGCGCGCGGCGGCGCCGCCGATCGACCCGCAGCAGCTCGCCGAGCTGCGAAAGCGCGCCGCGCTGGCCTATAGCGCCTTCTTCGCCGAGCAGGAGCGGGCGCTGCTCGGGCCGCTGCGGCGGAGCGGCGACGCGGCCTGCATGGCGATCGCCCGATCCTGCGTCGATCGCGACCTGGAGGGCCGGCAGATGGGGCTGGAACATTATCAGCGCTGGCCCCTGGCCGCGATCCTTGCCGACCCGGAGGGCTATCGCGGGCAGGTGCGCGCCGTGCTCCATTGGGTCACGGCGCGCGCCCTCTATGCCGAGCAAACCGCCTACCCCGCGCTCGACCACCTCATTTCACCCTCAAAACAACCCGCAGCCGGCTGAAACCGCGCTAGAATGCCATCAGGAAGGACCCTGATGCCATTCACCCCGTTATTCGTCGCTACCCAAGACCTTACCGATACCGCCAAGGCCGTGCTGAAGCTAGAGACCCGACCGAGCGCCGATGCGCTCAACGCCGCGCGGACGCGGCTCCTCGATGCGATGCGCACCCACACGCTGACCAAGGACCGGCTGCTGCTCGCCGTGCTGCGCGAGAGCGAGAATTGCGCACACCAGGCGATGGCGCGCCGTGCCACCGAGCAGGATCTGGAATGGCGGCAGCGCACGCTCGACCATTTCGCCAGCTGGACGCTGCGCAAGATCGCCGCCGATCCGCACGGTCACCGCGCCGCCGCGCAGCGCCTGTTGCGGCTATGCGAGCGCCGCGCCGCGCACCAGGAACAGTTGCTGCTGCCGATGGCCGAGGAAGCGCTGGAGCAGCGCCCCCTCGCCGCCTGATCAGCCGGGCTGGTCGGAGATCGTCAGCACGATCTTGCCGACATGCTCGCCCGATTCCATCCGCCGGTGCGCCTCGGGCGCATCGGCCAGCGGATAGGTGCGGTCGACGATCGGCCTGAGCTTGCCCTCGGAGACCAGCGGCCAGACCGTCCGGCGCAGTTCATCCGCCAGCAGCGACTTGAACTCGACCGAGCGCGGCCGCAGCGTCGAGCCGGTGAGCGTCAGCCGGCGGCGCATCACGTCCCACACCGGGATGGTGGCGGTCGCGCCGCCCTGCACCGCGATCGAGACGTGGCGGCCGTCCTCGGCCAGGCACTGGAGGTTGCGCGCGACATAGTCGCCGCCGACCATGTCGATCACGATCTGCACGCC
>JAPJRE010000380.1 GCA_030824725.1 Sphingomonas sp. | reverse complement strand
GGTCCGCTGGGCGAGCACCGCGACCAGTTCCTCGGCGAACTGGGCGATATGAGTCGAATAATCGATCGAGACGAGCGGTAGCCCGATGCGGTGCGACAGATACACCGCAGGGGTCAGGCCGCCGCGCCCGACGCCCACCAGCAGGGTGGGGGACCAGTCCGCCACGGCGCCGGCGACGGTATGCACGCCGGCGACGAGCTGGTCATGGGTGAAGTGGGTGAAGACTATGTCGGCCATCACGCCGCCTCCGCCAGCCAGGCGTCGATCGCCGCGCAGTGCGCCGCTACGGCCTCGTCGGGCAGGAACGAGCCGAGGAAGCTGTTGCGGGCGAGCGTGGCGAGCTGCTGCTTGCTGAGCCCCCGGCCATGAGCGACGGCACGGTAATTCTCGCCGACATAGCCGCCGAAATAGGCAGGATCGTCCGAATTCACCGTCGCGCGCAGGCCGAGCTCGAGCATCCAGTCGATCGGATGCGCATCGATTGTCTCGACATTGCAGAGCTTGACGTTGGACAGCGGGCAGACGGTGAGCGTCATGCCCGTTCGGGCCAGTCGGGCGACCAGCGCCGGGTCGTCGAGGCTGCGATTTCCATGGTCGAGCCGGTCGACCTGCAGCAGGTCGAGTGCTTCGCGGACATAGTCGGCCGGGCCCTCCTCGCCGGCGTGGGCGACACGCTTGAGGCCCTTTTCGGCAGCGGCGGCGAACACCCGGGCGAATTTCGAGGGCGGATGGCCGAGCTCGGACGAGTCGAGGCCCACGCCCGCGATCCGGTCCAGCCAGGGTTCTGCTGCCTCCAGGGTGCGGAAGGCGTCCGCCTCGTCCAGGTGACGCAGGAAGCAGAGGATTAGCTGCGAAGTTACGCCCAGGCGCGTCTCGGCATCCGCCATGCCCGCGAGCAGACCCTCCACGACCGTGCCCATCGCAATGCCGCGCGCGGTGTGCGTCTGGGGATCGAAGAAGATTTCGGCGTGGCGCACGCCATCGGCGGCGGCGCGCTCGAAATAGGCGATCGCCAGGTCCCGGAAATCGGCCTCGGTGCGCAGCACGTCGGCACCGGCATAATAGATGTCGAGAAAGTCCTGGAGGTTCGAGAAGGCATAGGCCGCCCGCACCGCGTCCACGCTGTCGAACGGGATCGCCACGCCGTTGCGGCGGGCGAATTCGAACATCTGCTCGGGTTCCAGACTGCCTTCGATGTGGAGATGGAGTTCGGCCTTGGGCAGACCGGCGATGAACGCGTCGAGATTTTCCATCGACTCACCATCGCAGCCGCTCCGGTGAGTCGCAAGCACAACGCCGCAAGGGCGCGTTGCGTTCGGTGCACATACCGTCGAGCGTGATTCGAAGCTGACGCTATGATTCGGACGATCGGCGGCTGACCGTGCTGTTCACGAGCGGACGCTGCTATCGCTATTTGGACGTCCCGGAGGCGGTGGTGGCAGGCCATGCCGCGGCGGGATCGAAGGGAAGCTATTTCAACCGGCAGATCCGGAACAGCTTCGCCTTCGAACCGGCAGACGAGAGATGGCTCCCCGAGTAGGATTCGAACCTACGACCATTCGATTAACAGTCGAATGCTCTACCGCTGAGCTATCGGGGACCACTCTGGTCAACCCCTTGGCGGTGGGTCACCGCGTCGGGAGGCGCGCCTTTAGCACCGGGTTTTCGAAACGCGCAAGGGGTTTTATGCAATAAATTGTTCCATCGTTATCCGGTCGTCCAATGCGTGCTCCGGATCGAACAGCAGCGTGAGGTCGCGCATGCGGTCGATCTCGACATGGACGCTGCAAACTTCCCGAATCTCGCGCTGATCGGCCACCGCGCTCACCGGGCGCTTGTCGGCCTCCAGCACACGGATATCGATTCGGGTCTTCTCGGGCAGGATTGCGCCGCGCCAGCGGCGGGGGCGGAAGGGGCTGATCGGGGTGAGCGCGAGCAGCGCCGAGCCGAGCGGGAGAATCGGGCCCTGGGCCGAGAAGTTGTACGCGGTGGAGCCTGCGGGCGTGGCGACGAGGATGCCGTCGCACACCAGCTCGGGGATGACGATTCGCCCGTTGATGGTGACTTCCAGCTTAGCCGTCTGGCGCGTCTCGCGGAGCAGCGAAGCCTCGTTGATCGCGGGGAGCACGCAGGTCTCCCCCTCCACCGTGGTCGCGGTCATCGCCAGCGGGGCGACTCGGAAGGGCCTGGCGCGCTCCAGCCGCTGGACGAGGCCGTCGAGCCGCCAGTCGTTCATCAGGAAGCCCACCGTGCCCAGGTTCATCCCGAACACCGGCAGCAGCCGCCGCCGCTCCAGCATAGCGTGGAGGGTCTGCAGCATGAAGCCGTCGCCGCCGAGCGCGACCACTTCCTCGGCCTCGTCGATCGGCACCCAGTCATAGGCCTGGCGAAGCTCCTCCGCCGCGGTCTGGGCCGGGGCGGTGGGCGAGGCGAGCAATGCGCGCGGCTTGACCACGCTCATCCGCCGGTGACGCTCATATGGCGGGAAACCGCAGGCGCGGCGCCGGCCTCGATGCGGAAATCATGCCGTTCGGGCTTGGCGGCAAGCGCGCGATCGATTGCCGCATCCACCGCCTCCAGCCCGCCTTCGCGAATTGCTGCTTTCAGGTCCACCGAATCCTCGTGCCCCAGGCACATGTGCAACCGTCCGTCGGTCGAAAGCCGAACGCGGTTGCAGCTTGCGCAGAAATTGTTGGTGAGCGGCGAGATCAACCCGAGCCGGCTGTCCGTCCCTCCCACGCGCCAATAGCGCGCCGGCCCGCCGCTGTCGTGCGAATCGGTGGTCAGGTCGAACTGCGTCTTCAGCCGCGCCAGCACCTCGGGCAGCGGCAGGAAACGATCGGCGCGATCCTCGTCGATCACGCCCATCGGCATTGTCTCGATCAGCGAGAGGTCCATGCCGTTCGCCGCGACCCAGGCGAGCATCGGCGCGATCTCGTCCTCGTTGAGGCCGCGCAGCGCCACCATGTTGATCTTCACCCGCAGCCCCGCGGCCTGCGCGGCGGCGATGCCGTCCAGCACCTGCGCAACGTCGCCGTGGCGGGTGATGTAGCGAAAGGTTTCGGGATCGCGGCTGTCCATGCTCACATTGATGCGGCGGACGCCCGCGACGGCGAGCTGGTCGGCATGTTGCGCCAGCCGCGTCGCGTTGGTGGTGAGGGTGAGTTCCTTGAGCCCATCCCCGATCCGCGCGCCGAGCTGCTCGACCAGCGTCATCATGTTGCGGCGGACGAGCGGCTCGCCCCCGGTCAGCCGGATCTTGGTGACGCCGCGATCGACGAAGCGGCCGGCGATCGCCGCCAGCTCCTCCAGGCTGAGCACCGCCTCGCGCGGCAGGAAGGTCATGTGCTCCGCCATGCAGTAGCGGCAGCGCAGATCACAGCGATCGGTGACGGATATACGCAGATAGCGGATCGCGCGATTATGGCGATCGACCAGCGTGGACGGCGTCGCAAGGGCGGGGGCGCTGGCCATAGACTTCGAGGTAAGGCGTTGAACGGCCCTGCACAAGGCTTGGATGGCGCAGTGCCCGGCGAGCCGCTATCGAGGTCGACATGGAAGAAGGGTTCACGATCGTCCAGGGCACCGCGCCAGCCGCCGAGGTGCCGGTATTCGTACTCTCATTCCGCCAGCGCGACGAAGTGGCCGCCGCCGCCGCGGGCGGGGGCTGGCGGGTGGTGGCGGCGCGGCGCAGCGAGGGGCTGGAAACCCGCTTGCTGGCGAGCGGCGCTTCGGTGGCGGTGATCGATGCGCGCGGGGCGATGACCGAGGGGCTCGATGCCGCGCGGCTGCTCGGGCCGACGATCAAGGCCTATGGCGCGGCGCTGCTGATC
>JAPJRE010000379.1 GCA_030824725.1 Sphingomonas sp. | reverse complement strand
AGGCCTGGGTCCGCAGCACCGCGCTGGGCGCGCTCGACGCGTGCGTGGACGAGGCGACGCGGGATTATCGCGAGCAGGTGATGCAGCTGCTGGTGCCGTCGGACAATCTCCAGGCGACGCTTTGCGCGTTCATCCGCAGCCTGCTCCGCAAGGTGACCTCGCGTGAGGCGATCCAGCTGCACCGGGTGATTCATGCCGAAGTCGAGCGCTCGCCGGAAATGGGCGAGATCTTCTTCCGGCGGGGCCCGCAGCGCACGCGGGAGCTGCTGGCGGCGCATCTGCAGGACGCGATGCACAAGGGCCAGCTGCGCACCGCCGATCCGCTCAAGGCGGCGTTCGCGCTGACCAGCCTGTGCATGGGCTCGCAACAGCGGGCGATGCTGGGCCACCAGTTCAGCGACGCCGAAATCGACGAAGAGACCGATTATATCGTCGATCTCTTCCTGCGGGCCTTTGCGCCTGCGCCGGTAGCCGCCTAGGCTTCCCCAAGGGGTAGAGGGGCATGCGGGCACATCAGCATCGTCGTGGAATCGTGCCGGCGGGGGCGGTCGCCGCCGTCCTGCTGGTCGCGGGGTGCAGCAGCGCGCCGCCGGCACCGCCGCCGCCCTCGCTGGTCTATGCAGGCCTGCCGGTCAGCGGCAGCCTCGCCGATGCGAAGCGCGCCGGTTTCGACAACTGCCTGCAGATGGACGGCGGCCATCTGCGCTGCCGTCGCTCCGGGGTGATGCTGCTGGGCGAGGGCCCCTATGAGGCGGCGCTGGACCTGACCGGCGGCGACGGCGCGAGCGGCTTCCGCCAGATTACCTTGTGGCACGATCGCGACCAGTCGGCGGTGCTCAAGGTCGGCGAGGCGCTGAAGAAGCAGGGCTGGGCATTCAGCTATACCGGCGAAGGCGGGCGCGGTGACCAGATGATCCTGACCCGAAAGGGCGCCCCCGTGCATTTCTCGATCGACCTCAGCTATTGGGGCAAGCGCCGGGTGCGGATTCTGCCCGAATAGGACGATCCCGCCGGCGCATCGCTTCGGCGCGAACCGATTGTTGCCTCGTCGGCAGCGTAATAACCGGCCGCCATGAAGATCCCATCCTTCCGCATCGCCTTGCTCGTCGCGCTGCTGCCGGCATCCGCGTTCGCCGCCGCAGTGCAGGACGACGACGTCGATCCCGCCAAGATCGACGTGCGCGACGCGATCGCCTGCCGCCTCGACGCGCCGACCTATAACGGCTTTGCGATGGCCGTGGCCGGCGACGACGCGCTGGCCGCCAAGCTCGGCTGGAAGCCGGTGGAGTCGGGCAATTTCCTGCTCAACGAATATGATCTGCCCGCCCCGATCACCGTGGCCGGGGCATACAGCACGCGGCGCATCGCCTTCACCTCCAGTGGCATCCTGGCGATTCTCGACGAGCCCGATCCCGCGTTGGTCGCGCGCAAGGAGAAGATCGAGAATGCGATGGGCGCCGACGGACTGCTCGACGCGCTGGTCGCCTCGGGCAAGGTGACGCGGGCGCAGGCGGAATCGCAGATCAAGTTCCGAAAGTTCCTCGGGGAGCGCGTGATCAGCGACGCTACCGACCCCGCCGATGGCGATCACTTCCGCGCCCACACCCGCATCGCGCTCAACGTGTCCAACGTCACCTCGCATCCGGGTAAGACGCTGTATGGTTGCTCGTACAAGATCGACCTGCTCGACAAGGACGGCAATCCGCTGTGATCGGCATGCTGATCGCGCTCGCCGCCGCGGCGACGCCGATGCAGGAGGGCGCCGACATCTTCATCGGCACGGTGGAGCTGGACGGCACCGCCCTCATCCTGCGGCGCTGCGACCTGGCCGAGAACCGCTATGCGCTGGTCAAGGTGCCGGGCGGCCATGTGCTGGACGCGCTCCGCAAGGCCGGGCTGCCGGCCTATGGCGAGGTCATCGGGCGCCATGTCGAGGGGAAGGACGGCGGCTCGATCCTGCAGGTCGAGCGCGTCGAGGCGCTGACGCCGGGCAAGACCTGCCACCTCGCGGATGCGCTTGGCGGCTAGCGCCGGACCCCGCCTGCCCATAGCGCCCACCAGCAGAGCAATGGCTGCAGGAACAGCCGCGGCGCATGATAGGCCCAGCCAAGCCCGGTGCCGGTCGAGAGGTCCTGCACTGCGTGCTGGAGGTTCGCCGGGAACACGCACAGCGCGTAGAGTGCCAGCATTACGCCCGCGAGCTTGCGCAGCCGCACGGTCAGCAGTGCGAGCGCCCCCGCGATCTCGCAGAGCCCGGTGCCTGCGATGACCAGGGCGGGGTAGGGCACCCAGGCCGGCGTGATATGCAGGAACGGGCGCGGCACCATCAGGTGCAGCACGCCCGCCAGCAGATAGAGGCACGCCAGCACGAAGCGCGCGCGGTGGCGCGATCGCGTCTCGTCTGGCGTGCCCATGGCCTCAGGCCTGCTGGAGCAGACGCTCCTTGGCGATCTTCTCGCGCCACACCAGCGGGCCGGTATGGTGGACGCTCTCGCCGGTGGCGTCCACCGCGACGGTGACCGGCATGTCCTTCACGTCGAACTCGTAGATCGCTTCCATGCCGAGATCGGCGAAGCCGACGACGCGCGCACCCTTGATAGCGCGAGCAACGAGATAGGCCGCACCGCCCACCGCCATCAGATAGGCGGCCTTGTGGTTGCGGATCGCCTCGATCGCCACCGGACCGCGCTCGGCCTTGCCGACCATCGCGATCAGCCCGGTCTTGGCGAGCATCATCTCGGTAAACTTGTCCATGCGGGTCGCGGTGGTCGGGCCGGCGGGGCCGACTACCTCGTCGCGCACCGGATCGACCGGGCCGACATAATAGATCACCCGGCCCTTGAAATCGACCGGCAGCTCCTCGCCCTTGGCCAGCATGTCCTGGATGCGCTTGTGCGCGGCGTCGCGGCCGGTGAGCATCTTGCCGTTGAGCAGCAGTCGGTCACCGGGCTTCCAGCTCGCCACCACTTCGGGCGTGAGCGTGTCGAGATCGACGCGGATCGACTCCTTCGACGGCGTCCATTCCACCTTCGGCCAATCGTCGAGGCTCGGCGGGTCGAGATAGACCGGGCCGCTGCCGTCTAGGCTGAAATGCGCGTGGCGGGTAGCGGCGCAGTTGGGGATCATCGCGATCGGCTTGGAGGCGGCGTGCGTCGGATAGTCGAGGATCTTCACGTCGAGGATCGTTGCCAGCCCACCCAGGCCCTGCGCGCCGATGCCGAGCGCATTGACCTTGTCGAAGATCTCGATGCGGAGACGCTCGATGTCGTTCTGGGGTCCGCGCTGCTTGAGCTGCGCCATGTCGATGTCGCCCATCAGCGACTTCTTGGCGAGCGTGACGGCCTTCTCCGCCGTGCCGCCGATGCCGATGCCGAGCATGCCCGGCGGGCACCAGCCGGCGCCCATCTTCGGGACCATCTCAAGCACCCAGTCGACGATCGAATCGCTCGGGTTGAGCATCGCGAACTTGGACTTGTTCTCGGAGCCGCCCCCCTTGGCCGCCAGCTCGACATGGACATGGTCGCCGGGGACCATCTCGACGTTGAGCACGCAAGGGGTATTGTCCTTGGTGTTGACGCGGGAAAAGGCCGGATCGCGCAGGATCGAGGCGCGCAGACGGTTCTCGGGGTGGAGATAGGCGCGGCGCACGCCTTCATCGACGACGTCCTGCAGCGAGCGCTCGCTGTCCAGCACGCACTTCTGGCCCCATTTGATGAACACCGTGACGATGCCGGTGTCCTGGCAGATCGGGCGATGCCCTTCGGCGCACATCCGGCTGTTGGTCAGGATCTGGGCGATCGCGTCCTTGGCGGCGGGGCCCTGTTCGGCCTCATAGGCG
>JAPJRE010000378.1 GCA_030824725.1 Sphingomonas sp. | reverse complement strand
CGCACCAGCCGCGCGTTGCGCGTCCAGTCGACGCCGGCCGCGTCGAGCCCGTCGGTCACCGCCTGGAAGAAGGCGGCGGCTTCTTGCGTGAGATAGGCGTCGATGTCCGGCGCGCTGTCGGCGATCGGGCGGTCGCGCGGGTCCTTCGAATCGAGGATGCGCAAGGGATTCTTTTCCAGCCGCGCCAGGCT
The DNA here is from genome assembly GCA_030824725.1 of Sphingomonas sp. Taxonomy (GTDB): domain Bacteria; phylum Pseudomonadota; class Alphaproteobacteria; order Sphingomonadales; family Sphingomonadaceae; genus Sphingomonas. Next base: position 3,660 of record JAPJRE010000378.1, on the reverse strand, counting down.
GTCCTCGGAAAGCTCCCCCTTGTGCGCCTCGAAATGCGCGACCAGCGCGGTGCGCCAGGCATCGCGGGTCGCGGCATCGCCCAGCGTGTTGAGCTGCAGCGTCACGCCCTCGGCGATGCCGAGGTCCTTGAGCAGCTGGTCGGCCAGCACCAGCAGCTCGACATCGGCGGCGGGCTCGGGCGCGCCGAGGATCTCGGCGTCGATCTGGTGGAACTGGCGATAGCGGCCCTTTTGCGGGCGCTCGTAGCGGAACACCGGGCCCGAGGTCGCGACCTTGAGCGGCGCGAACTGCTGCCACCCCTCGCTGATATAGGCCCGCGCGATGCCGGCGGTGAATTCGGGGCGCAGCGTGATCGAATCGCCGCCGCGATCCTCGAAGGTGTACATCTCCTTGGAGACGACGTCCGAGGTTTCGCCCATCGAGCGGGCGAACACGCCGGTCGCCTCGAAGATCGGGATCTCGAGCCGCTGGAAGCAATAGAGCTTGCGCACCCGATCGAACACTTCGAGCACCGCGGCGAAACGCCGCTGGTCTTCGCCGAAAATGTCCTGGGTGCCCCGGATGCGCTGGGGGGTCTGGATACGTGCCATTTGGGCGCGGCTATTAGGCCGGTTTCGGGTCCGCCGCAATGTGGGTGAGGGGAAGGCGGCGGGACAGCGCTAAGCCGTTGAAGCCGAAGCCCGGCAGGACTAGGGCGCACGCCATGAGTCGCATCCTGCTTGTCCTCGCCGCGCTGCTTGGCTTCGGCGCCGCTTCGCCCGCCTCCGCCTATTGGGAATATGGCCACGAAACCGTGGCGGCGGTCGCGTACCGGAACGTCACGCCGCAAGTGCGCGCCAGGATCAACGCGCTGCTCCGCCGCCACGCGCTGCTCGAGACGCCGACCTGCCCGGCGAACACCATCGAGCAAGCCTCGGTATGGGCGGACTGCGTCAAGGCGCTGGGGCCGCGCTTCAGCTATGCCTATTCGTGGCACTATCAGAACATCGACATCTGCAAGCCGTTCGACCTCAAGCCGCCCTGCCGCGACGGCAATTGCGTGTCGGCGCAGATCGAGCGCGACGTGAAGCTGCTCAAGGACCGCACGGTGCCGGTGCGCGAGCGAGTGATGGCGCTGGCGTTCCTCGTCCATTTCGTCGGCGATCTCCACCAGCCGCTCCACGCGGGCGATCACGGCGATCTCGGCGGCAACAAGGTGAAGACCAATTACGGCGCCTTCGCCAGCGCCAAGCTCAACCTCCATTCGGTGTGGGACGGCTATCTCGCCGAGCGCGCGATCTCGCAGCCGCCCTCGCCGGTGCGGGTCTATTCGGCGGCAGAGCGCAACGCGGCGTGGGGCGGCACTGTCGAGGACTGGAGCCGCGAAAGCTGGCAGGTCGCGCGCGACGTGGTCTATCCGAGCGCGGCGGGCGCGGCCGTGTGCACGCCGGGCGAGCATCCCGCGCATCTCGACGAGGCGACGCTGGAAAAGCTGGTGCCGGTCGCGCGCGAACAGGTGGTGCGCGGCGGGCTGCGGCTGGCCAAGCTGCTCGACGAAGCGCTGGGCTAAGCGCCGCGCTGCTCGGCCAGCGCCTGCGCGACGGCCGTCAGCACCTCGGCGCGCATCTGCACCCAGAGGTGGCTGCTGCGCACCTCGACCGCGCGGCAGCGATCGGTGCGGCAGGTGAGGCCGTTGACCAGCCCGTCGCTCCGGCTCCAGATCGCGGTGGCGGGCACGGGAAGCGGGGCGGCGGCTTCGGCCAGCCGATCGAGCAGCGCGGGATCGTCGATCCGCTCGCCGCTCAGCCATTCGAACGGGCGCCAGACATTGGTGGCACTGGGGTGCCCGGCGAAGGGCGAACTGATCGTGATCACCCCGCGCACCTGCGCCGGCTGCCGATGCGCTGCGACCCGCGCCATGATGCCGCCGAGCGAGATACCCACGAGCGTCACCGGGCGGCCGGTTCCCGCATGCAGCGCCGCGATTCGCGCCATCAGGCGCGCGCCGTCCGCGCCGATCGTGCGGGTGCCGAGGTTGCGTCCCATTCCCCAGCCCTCGGCGCGATAGCCGAGCCGACGGAGATGGCGACGCAGCACCAGGTGCGAGCGATCGGCATTGAACAGGCCGGGCAGTACCAGCACCGGCTGCCCGTCGCCGCGCGGCGCGTCTCCCAGGGCCCGCCAGCGGGCGGCGAGTTCGGCCAGGCCGTAGGCGGCGCGCGGCAGCTCGGCGAGCATCGCGAGCTTCGGCGGCGGATCGCGATCGCTGGTTGGTACGGGCCAGGCCGGGGCCATGCGGTGCTCCATGGACCGGCGGGCGGGTGCGCGCCGTTTCGTCGCTCTGCCCGCGATGCTATATCGCCGTGATGAAGAAGGAAACGCATGTGCTGGAGAGTCCGCCCGAGGGCGCGGCGGCGGACTGGACGATTCCGCAGGACTGGGCGGCCTACACCACGGAAGAGCACGCCACCTGGGACACGCTGTTCGCGCGGCAGGCGAAGTTGCTGCCGGGGCGCGCCTCCTCGGCCTATCTCAAGGGGCTGGAGGCGCTGCGGCTCTCCGACTCGGGCATCCCCAATTTCGAGGAACTGTCCGAGCGGCTGATGCAGCTGACCGGCTGGCAGGTCGTGGCGGTGCCGGGGCTGGTGCCGGACGACGTGTTCTTCGACCATATGGCCAACCGGCGCTTCGTCGCGGGCAACTTCATCCGCCGGCCCGACCAGCTCGACTATATCCAGGAGCCCGACGTGTTCCACGACGTGTTCGGCCATGTGCCGATGCTCGCGGACCCGGTGTTCGCCGATTATCTCGAGGCCTATGGCCGCGGCGGCATGCGCGCGCTGGAGCTGGGGGCGCTCAAGCAGCTCGGGCGGCTCTACTGGTACACGGTGGAATTCGGGCTGGTCGAGGAGGCCGAGGGGCTGCGCATCTATGGCTCGGGTATCGTGTCGAGCTCGGCGGAGAGCGTGTTCGCGCTGGAGAGCGACAGCCCCAACCGCATCCGCTTCGACATGCAGCGGGTGATGCGGACCGACTATCGGATCGACGATTTCCAGCAGAATTATTTCGTGATTCCCAGCTTCGAGGCGCTGCTGCGCGAGACGGTGGAGACCGATTTCGCGCCGCTCTATGCCGAGATCCTGGCGCAACCCGACATCCCGATCGCGGCGATCCTGCCGGGCGACGAGGTGGTCACCCGGGGGACGCAGCAATACGCGAATCGAAAGGGCTGACGGGCAAGGGCCGGAAGGGGCTCGCAATCCGCGAGCCTGCCCGCTACCCGACCCCCCATGTCGCGTTCGCCCCGCCTTGCCTTCGCCGTCGCTGCGCTCGGAATCGCCAATTATTCGGTGATGGACGCAGTGATGAAGGGCATGTCGATCGCGCACGGCGCCTATAGCGCGGTGCTGTGGCGCTCGATTGGCGCGATCGTGCTGCTCGGGCCGATCTTCCTGCTGCGCCGGACGTCCTGGCCGAGCCCTCATGCCCTCAAGCTGCATTTCGCCCGCGGCGTGCTGGCGGGTAGTTCGGTGGTGCTGTTCTTCTGGGGCCTCGCCCGCGTCACCATGGCGCAGGGGATCGCGCTGACCTTCCTCGCGCCGCTGATCGCGATGTTCCTCGCCGCCGCCTTTCTTGGCGAGCGGGTTCGCCGCGCGGCGATCGGCGGATCGCTTGTCGCC
>JAPJRE010000377.1 GCA_030824725.1 Sphingomonas sp. | reverse complement strand
GGCCTGAACCGGCGGGGTAGCACAGGCCTGGAGGACCGCGATCAGCGCGGCGGCGGCGATTCTGGTGGTCCAGCGCATGGGGTCCGCCATGCGCCGGAATTGTTGCGCGGGGAAGACCTCGGGTGCTTACCGCCCCAGCGCCAGCCGCGCGAAGAGCGTGTAGCTCAGCGGCGCCTTGCCGTACGCCGCATCGAGCACCGACGGCTTGGCATAAGCCGCCACTGACCCGCCCAGCGCCAGCTCGGTCTGGTTTGCGAGTGGGATCCGGTACGCATAGCCCCCCTCGAACCGCGTCACCCGGAACTTGCGGTCGTGCAGCGGATCGTCATGGTCGGGGAAAAGCTCGTCATTGGCGACATTCTCGACCCGCCCGAACAGGCTGTGGCGGCTGGTCAGGTCCCAGTTCGCCTCTGCCGTGAACGCGCTCAGCACCGGCCCCGGCAGCCGGTGCTTGGCTGCATAGGCGACCATCGCCGAGACCTTGCCGCTGCTATAGTGGAGGCTGGCGGTGGTGCGCTGCTCGTCCTCGCCGGCGTGGGTGACTTCGGGGCTCTTGAGGCGACCGGTCGAGACCTGCGCCACCCAATGGTCCGTCGGCGACCAGCTGGCGCGCACGCTCCAGCTGTCGAGCTTGATCGGATCGATGTCCCAGCGATGCTCGTCGGGCTCGCGGCCGTTGAACCAGGATCCTTCGAGCTGCACGCGGCCAGCCTGCACGCCGCCGGTGACGACGCCATAGGTGATGTGGCTGCTGTCGAACCAGTGATGTGCGATCGGCGACAGCGCGAAATAGCGGGCCGAGCGGCGATGCATGAAGGCGCTGGGGCCGAGCGCCGGCTCGGCGACGGGGCCGCCATAGACGAACAGCTTGGTGCCGGGCGCGACCTGGGTGTCGATACGGGCGGAAAGCTCCATGAACAGGTCGTGCGGGTGCTGGCGATCGACCAAAGGCTGGCCGTTGGCGGTCTCGCCGCTCGCGAACAGATTGGGATAGCCGCGCTGGCCCATGGCGGGCTCCAGGCTGCCCATCGCGCGGAGCTGGAGCGACGTGCCGCCCCAGTCGCGCGTGGCGCTGAGCATCGCCATCGACTCGACGAACGCCTCGTCCTTGCCGCGCGGCCCGCCCTGATCGGTGTACACGCCCCAGACATAGCCATGCGCCATCACCATCCAGTCGCCATGGCTCAGCATCACGCCGCGCATCGGCCCGTCGGCCTGGGGCAGCAGCGAGGTGCCCGAGCCGCCGGCGGCATGGTCGGAGCCGCCCATCCGCATCATCGGCATCGGCGGGTTCGTGGCCATGCCGTTCATGGTGTGGCCCATCGCCCCATGGTCCTGCGGCGTGGGTTCAGCGGGTATCGACCCCATGTCGTGCATGCTGTGATCCTCCTGCGCCAGGGCGGGCAGGGGGGCGAGCAGGGCGAGGGCGGAGAAGAGGGTACGCAAAGGATCAGGCTCCCAGCAGGGGTCGCGTGAGCATCCAGAGGCCCATCGCGATCATCATCAGGTTTTCGGTGAGGGACACGAAGCCGAGCGGCACGTTGCTGTCGCCGCCGACACAGGCGCATTTGAGCTCGCGGCGATCGACATAGACCGCCTTGAACACCGACACCGCGCCGATCCCGCCGATGACCAGGGCGAGCGGGGCGGAGAACCAGGTGAGAAGGTTGGCGGTCATCAGCAGCCCCGCGGTCGCCTCGGCAAAGGGGTAGAGCGCGGCATAGGGCACCCAGCGGCGGGCGAGCAGGTCGTAGCCGAGGAACATCGTCGCGAAGCCGTAGACGTCGCGCAGCTTGAGCATCGCCAGCAGGCACATCGCAAAGCTGACGAACCACTCGCCCGCGCGCATCGTGAGCGGTGTCGCATAGGCGGCCTGGCTGGCCGCGAGCGCCATCAAGGCGGCGATGGCGAACAATGCGATCACCGGGCGATAGGTCGTCGCCTTGGGATCGCGGACCTTCAGGCCGAGGAAGCGGCGGAGATCGTCATGCCCGCCGATCCGACGCTCGCCGATGAAGGCCTGCGGCGTGGTGGTCACGCCGTGGCGCTCCTTGAACGCGTCGGTCTCCTCGCGGGTGGTGAGGTGGCGATCGTCGACCGTGTAGCCGTGGCTTTTCAGCAGGTGCAGGGCGCGCAGGCCCCAGGGGCAGACATGCGTGCCCATCACCATGCGGTAGAGAATTGCGCTTTTTTCCGAGGCGGATGGCATGGGGTTTCCTTCACTCCGCACCCCATATAGAGTCCGTACCATGGTACGGAGTCAAGCCATGTCGCAACTGACGATCAGAAAACTCGCCGATGCCGGCGGGGTGGGGGTGGAAACGGTGCGCTATTACCAGCGGCGCGGGCTACTGCCGACGCCCGAGCGGGGCGGCGGGCCCGATGCGGGCGTGCGGCGATATGGCGAGGAGGAAGTGCGACGGCTGCGCTTCATCCGATCGGCGCAGGCGGCAGGGTTCACGCTGGAGGAGATCGGCGAACTGCTCGAGCTTGACGCGACCGACGATCGGGCGCGAGCGCGCGAGCTGGCGCGGGCCCGGATCGCGGCGCTCGACGTGAAGATCGCCGAGCTGGTGCAGGCACGCGAGGGGCTCGCCCGGCTGGCGCGGGAGTGCGGGTCGGGCAAAGCGGGGCCGTGCCCGATCCTGACGGCGTTCGAGGGGTAGGGGGCAGGTTAGGCTGGGCGAGGCGACGCCCTTTACTCTCCTCCCGCACGCGGGAGGGGGGTGTACGGGGGCAGCTCAGTACGCCATCTCGAACGCAGGTTCGGACGCGCCGCTGCGATACCCCACCACCTCCTCGTCCACCCGGAACGCCTCGGCATTGCCGAGCAGCGTCGCCGCCTCGCGGTCGAGCGAGCGGGCGGCGGCGGAGGTCTGTTCCACCATCGCGGCGTTCTGCTGGGTGGCGGTCTCCATCTCGACCACCGACCGGGTGATGTCGGAGATCGCGCTGGCCTGCGAGCGATTGTCCTCGCGCAGCGCCTGGAGCAGTTCCTGGACGCCGTCGAAATTCTCGACGATCTCGACCAGCGCCGCATCGACCGCGCGGACTTCGCTGGCGGCGGTGGCGACGTCGATCTGGGTCTCGTTGATCAGGTCGCGGCCGCGCTTCGCCTCTTCCTCGGCACGCAGCGCGAGCGCGGAGACGAGATCGGCGACCACCGCGAACCCGCGGCCCGCTTCCCCGGCGCGGCCCGCCTCGACCGCGGCGTTCATCGCCAGCACGCGCGTCTGGAAGGAGATCTTGTCGAGCCCCTCGACCACCGTGTCGATCGCATTGGCGCGTTCGGAGACGCTGTTCATCGCGATCGCGGCGTTCTGGGCGGTGCTGCGGCCGGCATGGACCATGGCGCCCGCCTGCTCGGCGCGTGCCATGGTGGCCTCGGCGGACTGGCTGCTGCTCTTCAGCCGGTTCTCGATCAGCTGGATCGCGGCGCTGGTTTCCTGGAGCGTATGCGCGGTCGTCTCGGTGCGGTGGGCGAGGTCTTCCGACGCGGTGGCGATCTCGCTGGAGCCGGTGCCGATGTTGCGCGCGCCATGGATCGTAGTGCGCAGCATCGCCGAGAGCGTGCCGGCGGCGCGGTTGAAGCTGACGCGCACCGGCTCGTAGACACCGGGGAAGGGGCTGGTGATGCGGTGGCGCAGGTCCCCCTTCTCCAGCGCGGCGAGCGCGGCGCCGAGCATTTCGCCGACATTCTCCTGCTCGGCGAGATGCGCCGCGTCCATCTCCGCCCGGCTGCGCGCGGCGGCGTGGAAGCGCGCTACGGCCTGGGCGATGTCACCGAGTTCGTCGCCGCGGTCGCGATAGGGGATGGCGGTGTCCTGCCCGCGCGACAGCGTGGTGGTCGCCTGGGCGACCTGCAGCAG
>JAPJRE010000021.1 GCA_030824725.1 Sphingomonas sp. | reverse complement strand
TGCCAGCAACTTTGCAGGGAGCGTGCCAATTCGCTTAAGTGGCTGATATAACAGGTGGCGATAAAAATGCGGGCCTAACGATCGGCAAATATAGCTGCCTAAGGCGGCAAAATATGCTAACTAGCGGCGAAATTCGCTATAGCTGGCGCTGCCAATCTTCACCTGGTTGCGGCCCTGGTTCTTCGCCAGGTAGAGCAGCCGATCCGCGCGGTGGAAGGCGGTCTGGTGCATCTCGCCCGGCTCGACCGGCGTGAGGCCCGCCGAGAAGGTGATCTCCCCCAGCGGCGCATCATTGTCGCGCAGCTTGTACCGCTTGGCCTGCACGGCGCTGCGGGCGTGCTCGAGGATCGTCTGGGCCCTGTCCAATTGCACATTGGTGAACAGGATGGCGAACTCTTCCCCGCCATAGCGGGTCACCAAATGCCCGCGGCAGCACTGGCTGAGCGCATCGGCGATCACCCGCAGGACACGGTCGCCCACCGCATGGCCGAAGCGATCATTGACCGACTTGAAGTGATCGATGTCGCACACCGCGATGCACATGGTGCCGCCGGTCGCTTCCTGCGCGGCAAAGGCTTCCTCGAACGCGCGGCGGTTGGGCAGCTGGGTCAGCGGATCGCGGCGGGCATTGTCGCGCGCCTCCTCCAGCTTTTCGCGCAGCTCGTTGGCCTCGCGCGTCGTCGATTCCAGCTTGTCCTCGGCGACGCGGATGCGATCGAGCATCGCGGCGGTGATGCGGGCGATGTCGTCGGTCGCCTGGGGGGCCTCGGTGGCGATGGAAATGGCTTCGGCGCTGGCCGCCAGGTCGCGGCCGAACCCGGCAGTCTCGGCGCGCATCGCGGTCACCATGTCGGCAAAGCCCTCGACCTGCATCTGCGTGCGCGCGACCAGGCCTTCGGTGCGTGCCTTCAGATCGACATGGAGGTCCTGCGGTTCCTCTGGGACTTTCTCGGCGGTGAGGTTCAGGATGTCGCGGGGGGTGATCCGCACGCCGCGTTCGGTGATGAGTTCCACCGCGCGGGCCAGCGTGTCGTCGGGCTCGGTGAACAGCCGGTGCGCGAAGGCATAGTTGGTCGGTGTCGGTGCAAGCCGCTGGTCGGCGAGGAACGCGCCGATCCGCTCGAAGAGCGCGCGCCCTTCGTCCCCCTCGGCATCTGATCGAACGGCACGCGCGATGCGCATACGCTCCTTACCCCCGTGCAAAACCACGGCCTGAAAGCCGCTATATTGCGCAACAGGGATAAGCGGAGAGTGCTAAGATCTGGTTGCCGTTCGGTTTATCCTGAACGCGGCCGCCATCGCAACGATCGCGCAGTTTCACGCAATGTCCCGATATTCCAGGTGCTTGTGCGGCGTCACGCGAAGCGCCTGCCGATCCGGAGCATTAATACTTCCGGATCGGCGGCAAATGCGCCGGCCTGATGGGGCTCGAATCGGATCAGCGGCGGTGCGCGGCGTGGTACTTCTCGACCGCGGCGAGGGTGAGTCGGATATGGTCGGCGGGGTTCGGATCCGAATGGACGAACAGCACCTTGCCGTCGGGCGCGATCACATAGCTGGTCCGGCTGGTGAACTTGGCGACGCTGCCGTCGGGCTTCTTGGCGGCCACGTCATAGCCCGCCGCCACCTCGGGCGTGGCGGCGGCGACGGCGAACTTGCCCGCGCAATATTGGCTGCTGAACTGCTCGAGCTGGTCGACATTGCCGGCGGTCATGCCGATCACGGTCGCGCCCGCCTTGGTGAAATCGGGCAGCGCCTCGGCAAAGGCATGCGCTTCGGCATTGCAGCCCGAGGTGAAGGCCGCCGGGAAGAAGTAGAGCACGACCGGGCCCTTCTTGAGCGCAGCCTTGAGATCGACGGTGATCGGCTTGCCCGCCACCGCGCCCTTGGCGGTGAACACGGGCGCCTTGGCGCCGGCGGTGAGCGCGGCGTTGGCCGGCATCAGGGCGAAGGGCAGGGCAAGGACGGCAAGGGCGAGCTTCAGGCGCATATCGATCTCCCTGGAATGGTTGTTCGTGTGTCTACGCCACGCCGCGGGCGGCGGCTAGCGGGTGAAGGCGATGCCGATCCGTGCGTGGGTTTCGTTGACCCTGTAGCGGTCTAGCGCCTCGCCATAGCCGGTGAATGCCTGTCCGAAGAGGTAGATGCCCAGGCCCCCGCCCAGCCGGCGGAGCGGATAGGAGACGAAGGCCTCGGCTGCGCCGCGCCCGGTCTTCACATTGCCGCGCGCGGTGAGGGCGAGCTTGATCCCGTCCCTCTGCTGGATCGCGGCGGCCAGGCCGGTATAGCCGAAATAATCCTTCATGTCATGGAAGGTTCCGCTGCTGCCGACATAGACCCAGGCCTGCGGCGCGACATCCAGCCGCCATTCGCCGCCAAGATCGAAGGTCTTTTCGCCGCGCACGAAGATGCGGTTGATGTCGACCGAATCGGTTTCGCCGCGCCCGTTCGAATCGTGCCGCCAGCCGAGCGCGACGCGCGTCGTCTCGTCGACGGGCACGTCGGCATAGAGTTCGGGCGAATAGTTGGTCGAGCGGAACGGGCCCGAGGGCTCGTTCAGCGCCCAGAACATCGTCTGGGTATAGGCGAAGCGGAGATTGCCGAGCTGGAGCGGCGCATCCTCCGCGAAGGGGCGCACCGCGAAGCTGACCTGCAGCTTGCCGCCCGCATCGTTCAGCCCGAACGCGCCGTAGATCGGCTCGTGCGGCTCGAACCGTTCGAGCAGGCCGCTGGAGCTGCCGGTGGCGCTCTGCACCACCGTCTCCTGCTCGGGGATTTCCGCGGCGCGATGCTGCGCAGCAGGCGGCACCGCGGTGCCGGCGACGCCGACCGGCACGTAGCGCGCCTTGGCGAAGCCGTGGGGGGCGATGGTCGGGGTGGGGCCCGGGGTGCGCTCCAGCAGCAGCCGGGTGCCGTCGGCGGCGGTGATCTCGATCTGGCGCGGGCCGGCATCGGCGATCGGCGCCGCGCCCTCGTTGACCAGGAACACCTCGACGCCGCGCAGCGCCGCCTGTTCGGAGGCGGGCTGGGCAGGGACCGCGCGCACTTGCGCCAGTGCAGGCGTGGCGACGAAGCAGAGGCTGAGCAGGGGAAGAGCGGCGATACCACGCATATTCAGCGAAGTGGCAGGCGTTTGTGACCTTGGCGAGTCAAATTCGGCCCGGTAGGGCTGGGGCATGGCCGTTTCCCAAACCGACATCGCGCTTGCCGCTCGCCTCGCCGACGCCGCCGGCGCCGCGATCCGCCCGTATTTCCGCGCCGAGCACGGCGTGGAGGCGAAGGAAGACCAGTCGCCGGTCACCCTCGCCGACCGCGCCGGCGAGGAGGCAATGCGCAAGCTGCTGATCGCCGAGCGCCCGATGGACGGCATCATCGGCGAGGAATTCGGTGTGCGCGAAGGCACCAGCGGCCGGCAATGGGTGCTCGATCCGATCGACGGCACCCGAGCCTTCATCGCCGGGCGGCCGGTGTTCGGCACGCTGATCGCGCTGGTCGACAATGGCTGGCCGGTGCTGGGGGTGATCGACCAGCCGATCATCAACGAGCGCTGGCTGGGCGTCACCGGCCGCCAGACCCTGTTCAACGGCAAGCCCGCCACCACCCGCATCTGCCGCGAGCTGAACCAGGCGATTCTCGCCACCACCTCGCCCGCGCTGTTTGACGACGGCCAGCTTCACGCCTTCGAGCATCTCGATGCCAAGGTGATGAGCACGGTGCTTGGCGGCGACTGCTACAATTATGGCTGCGTCGCGAGCGGCTGGCTGGACATCGTCGTCGAGGCCGGCCTCAAGCTGCACGACTTCGCCGCGCTGGTGCCGGTGATCGAAGGCGCGGGCGGGCGGATGTGCGACTGGCAGGGCGACCCGCTCCACGCCGGCAGCAACGGCGAGGTGATCGCCGCGGGCGACCCGGCGCGGATCGACGACATCCTCGAGGCGATGGCCTGCCGGGGGCATTGAGGAGACGGGGGTAGCGTCCCCCGCACCCCTCCGCGGCTTCGGCGATGGGAAGGGTGCGGGGCTCATTTGCCGCCTACTTTCCATCCCAGAATCCCGGATGCGCTTCGATCGCGCGCACCAGCCAGTCGGCGATCTGCCGCTGCGCTTCGAGGCCGTAATGGCCATGGCAGGCGGTTGCGCGGAACTGTCCGGCCGGGAAGGGCAGGAACAGCAGGTCGCGTGCACCTGCCGCTCTGGCCGCCGCGCTGATCTGCGTCTCGGCTTGGCGGAGCATGGCCGCCTGGTCGGGCGGGGCGTCGCTGGTGTCGAACCACCACAGGACGAACACCGCGCGCGGGTATTGATCATGCAGCTGCGCAAGGAACCGCCCATAGCTCGCGGCATAGTCGGCCACGAGCGCGTCCAACGTCGGCCAGCGCCGATCGGGGTGCGCCCCGACAAAATCGGCTTGCAGCTTCAGCATCACGATCTGCGGCTGCCAGGCAGGGTCCGCGAAAGGTACCGGCTCGGCGGGAATGCGACGCGGCCAGAGCTGGGGCATCGCGCCGCCCGGCACGCTGCCGCCCGCGTTGCGGATCAGGCCCCGGCCGGACATCGCGTTGATCTGATAGTCGGCCCCTTCCTGCTGGGCGGCAAGCGCTGCGAAGGCGTCCGGCGTGTCGGTGGTGGCGCGCACCTGTTCGGGGGTGCAATCGCGCCGATCCGCGCGCGCGCCATAGCCGGTCATCGAGGAATCGCCGATAAACTCGATCTGGCGCCGACGGGGGGGCGGTGCGGGGAGGGCATTGCCGCGGCCGACGAAGAAGCCGCCGAAGGTCGCGGGGGCGGCGCTCTCGCTAACCTTATCGAGGCGGATGCGGTGCGCCTTGGAGCCAGTCCCTTCGCCAGCCGCGTCGATCGTCACGTCGCTCTTGCCGGGCCGCTCGATCTCTAGCGGCGGGCCGCCGTCCACGCTGACGCGCCATTCGTTGAAGGCGTCGTCGAAGCGGAGCGTGACGCGGTCTCCCCGGAACGCGGCCTCGAAATAGATGCCGGGCCATTGGTGCCGGAAGCCGGCGGCGGTGCGCTCCACGCGCCCGCCGACATGCACCGGCAATGCCTCGCCCGGCGCGGCCGAGGGCGCGGCACGAGTCACCCGCTGCGGCGGCCGCGCATCGCCTGCCATGGCCAGCGCGGTGGAGAGGATGAGGAAGCGCAGCATCGCCCGGGATCCTGCGCCCGCGCCGAGTGCATGCGCAAGCGGATCAGAAGATGCCGAGGAACTTCTTGCGCTGCTGCTTGGCTTCGCCCGCATTCGCCTTGCCGCTTTCCGACTTGGCGGTGGTGCCGCGGCCGACATCGTTGCGCGGGCGGCCCTTCGCGTCGCGCTGGCTGGCAGCGGTGGCGCCCGAGAGCACCGGGCCGCAATCCGCTGCCTTTGCGTCGCCGAAGTCGACGAACGCCAGCACCGCCGCCAGCGGAGAGGCGGCGACGCCCAGTCCCAGCCCGATGCCGGCACGGCCGACCAGCTCGGGGCTGATCACGCTGACCTCCGGCTTGGCGAAGTATCCGCCGATCCCCACCGGCGACTGTCCCGAGAACAGGCTGAACCGCTTTGAATCGGCACGGAAGGCGAGGTCGATCGTCTCGTTCTTGAAGCTGAACCCGCCGCGGCCAAGCATCACGTTCTTCTGCGTGTCGATCAGGATCGGGTCGGCGGCGGCAATGCCGTCGCGCACGGTGAAGCCGATCAGCCCGCAATTGATCCGCACCGGCTCCTTCAGTTTCTTCTCGAACATCTTCTGGACGAAGGTGCCGATGTCGAACTCGGCGAGCTCGGTGTTGCGGGTCCAGAAATCACCCTTGGGCAGGATCACCGCGATCCGGCCGTTCGCGCTGGCCAGCGAATCGCGCACGCTGTTGCCGCTGCCGTTCATCTGGATCCGTGCCTTGAGCATGCCGGTGGTGCCGGACTGCTCGGCGCCAAAGCCGGCAAGCAGCACGCCCATCGGCGTAGGCGACAGGCGGATGTCGTAGGTGGTGAACACCGGCGTCTTGCGCGCGTCGATGCTGATGTCCGAGCTCACCGTGCCGCGCGCCAGACTGAAGTTGAGCGGGCTCAGCTTGAGCAGCCGGTCGTTGAGGTCGAGGCCCAGCTCGATGTTCGACACCGGCAGGTTGGGCGCGCGGACGGTGCGTACCTGCCAGTGCACCTTGGCATCGAAATTTTTCAGCGCTTCGATCCGCAGCGGCGCGTCCGGCAGCAGTCGGGGCGTGCCGGAGACCTGCGTCACCGCCGCCTGCGCACCCTGGGCCGCCAGCGCATCGGGGTTGTAGCCGATGAACGGCCCGGCATCGACGATGTCGAGCACATGGGTGAACAGGTCGGCAGTCACCAGCATGCGCGGCTCGCCGAGCTTCACGATGAACTTGCCGGCAAGGTCGCTGTCGCCGAACCGGCCCTTCATGCCGGTGAAGCGCCACTCGTCGCCCGCCCTGGTGACGACCGAGGTCAGCCGGTAGGTGCGCGTATCGGGCACCGCGATGCCGGCGAGCAGGAATATGTCGGCGAGGTTCTGCCCGCGCAGGTCCATGTGGAGCTTGGCGCCTTCCAGCACCGTCGCGCCGGGCAGGGTGCCCGCGATATCGACCTGGCTGCGCACGCCCTCGGCATGCAGTCGCAACCGGTTCTGGCCGCCCGCCAGCGTCTTGTTGGAGGAGAGCAGCGCGCCCGCCAGCGTGAAGCGGGCGCCACGCGCGGTGCCGTTGCCGTCGAAGCGGATCGTGTCGGCGAAGCGATTGTCCTCGGCCGCCACGGTGTCGACGCGAATCGCCGCATCGAGCTGGTTGCGCGGATCGAGATAGCGGATCTGGGTGCCGGCGATTCGCGCGCGCTGGATCAGCGGCATCGTCAGCGGCTCGCCGCCGCCACTGCCGAATGTCCACGTGTTCCGCTTGCCGTCGCGATCCCATTGCAAATCGATTCGCCCGTCGGTGAGGCCGAGCCACTGGAAGCGCTTCTGGTCCGCGAGCAGCGAGAAGGTAGCGATTCGTGCGTCGATTCGGCTGGCGCTGAAGAACGGGCTGGTGCCGGCCCAGTCGGGATTGTCGACGCTCAGCCCTTCGGCGACGAACTTCAGGTTGAACGGTGCGAAATAGAGCTGGAATTCACCCGCCACCTGCACCTTTCGATGCGCGCTCGCGCTGGCGATCGACTCGAACGTGCCTTTGAGGAACCGGCCCTTGGTGACGAACAGCACCGCCCAGGCGAGCACCACCAGCCCCACCAGGCTGGTGACGACCGCGATCGTCGCGGCGAGCGGCGTGCTCATCGCGCGCGCCGGCCGGGGCGGCGGGGGTTCCTGCTCGGCGGCGAGAAGGGGGCTGTCCAGATCGGCCATAAACCTCAAAATCCTTGGTGCCGGCGCGGTTCCCCGGTGGTTGCATAACGCCCAACCATCGGCTAAGGGGCCGCCTTTCCGCGATCGAGGGACCGTCCGGCTAATAGGGCTGCCGCGGCTGTCTGCAATCGTCGAACCATAAGGAGACGAAAATGCCCAAGCTCAAGACCAAGAGCGGTGTGAAGAAGCGCTTCAAGTTCACCGCCACGGGCAAGGTGAAGCACGGCGTCGCCGGCAAGCGCCACCGCCTGATTTCGCACAATTCGAAGTATATCCGTACCAACCGCGGCACCAGCGTGCTGGCCGACGCCGACGTGGCACACGTCAAGGCGTGGGCGCCGTACGGCCTGAAGTAAGGGAGTCCTGAAAAATGGCACGAGTGAAGCGTGGTACGACCACCAAGGCGAAGCATAAGCGGATTTTGGATCAGGCGAAGGGCTATTATGGCCGTCGCAAGAACACCATCCGCATCGCGCGCCAGGCCGTCGAGAAGGCCGGCCAGTACGCCTATCGCGACCGCAAGGTAAAGAAGCGCAGCTTCCGCGCCCTGTGGATCCAGCGCATCAACGCCGGCGTCCGCGCCGAAGGCCTGACCTATTCGCAGTTCATGCACGGCCTCAAGCTGGCCGGTATCGAACTCGACCGGAAGGTCCTGGCCGACATCGCGATGCACGAAGGTGAGGCGTTTACCGCCATCATCGCGCAGGCGAAGGCGGCACTGCCCCAGGCCGCCTGAGCGGACCTGCGCGCAAGCTGAACAAGGGGCGTCGAGGCTGCGGCTTCGGCGCCCTTTTTCATTCCAACCGTGGGGAGACGATCCCGTGGCGATGAAGACTTGGTGGCTCTATGTCACCGCCGTGTTTTTCGTGTCGATGACGCCGGGGCCGAACATGCTCCACGTGATGGTGCAGAGCATCCGCGAGGGCGCACGCAGCGTGCTGCCGACCACCGCCGGGCTGATGAGCGCGAACATGTTTTGCCTGGTCGCCTCGGCGGCGGGGCTTGGGGCGTTGCTCAAGGCATCCCCGGGACTGTACGACGCGCTGCGCTATGCGGGGGTCGCCTATCTCGTATGGCTGGGCATCAAGGCCTGGCGTGCGCCGGTGGCGGGGGCGCATGCCGATGCACCCATGCCGGTGCGCCAGTCGGTGCGGGCGCGCTATCTGACCGGGCTCGGCACGGGGCTGTCCAACCCCAAGCTGATCATGTTCGCTGCCGCGCTGTTCCCGCAGTTCCTCGATGTGGGCCGGCCCTTCCTGCCGCAACTCGCGATCCTGATCGCCACCTTCGCGGTGATTGAGGCCTTCTGGTTCTCGGTCTATGCGCTTGGCGGCCGCTCGCTCGCGGCATGGCTGGCACCGGCGGCGCGGCAGCGGATGTTCAACCGGGTGACGGGCGGCGTGTTCGTCGCCTTCGGCGCGGCGCTGCTCGGCAGCCGGGTGTAGCGTTCCCTCAAACGCCTTGACCTAGGGGCCCGTCTGGGGTTCCAGCCATCTCGCACAGTGAACGGAAAACGATGACCACCGATCTCGATACCCTGCGCGGCGAGCTGCTTGCCGCGATCGATGCTGCCACCGCGCTCGATGCGCTGGAGGCGGTGCGCGTCCAGGCGCTCGGCAAGCAGGGCGCGATCACCGGCCTGCTCAAGACGCTCGGCAAGCTCTCCCCCGAAGAGCGCCAGGAACAGGGCCCGCGCATCCATGGCCTGCGCGAAGCCGTCACCGAGGCGCTCGCGACCGCCAAGGCCGCGATGGAGCAGGCCGCGCTCGACGCGCGCCTCGCCAGCGAGACGGTGGACATGACGCTGCCGGTCGACGGCGTGGCCCCCGGCTCGGTCCACCCGGTCAGCCAGGTGATGGACGAGCTGGCCGAGATCTTCGCCGATCTGGGCTTCGCGGTCGCCACCGGCCCCGAGGTCGAGGACGACTGGCACAATTTCACCGCGCTCAACATTCCGGAGACGCATCCGGCGCGCGCGATGCACGATACCTTCTACCTCGCCGGCGCGCATGAACGGCCGATGGTGCTGCGCACGCACACCAGCCCCGTGCAGATCCGCACGATGACCAGCCAGAAGCCCCCGATCCGCATCATCGCGCCGGGCCGCGTCTATCGCTCGGATTCGGATGCGACCCACACGCCGATGTTCCACCAGATCGAAGGCCTGGTGATCGACAAGGGCATCACCCTTGGGCATCTGAAGTGGACGCTGGAGACTTTCCTCAAGGCGTTCTTCGAGCGCGACGACATCGTGCTGCGCCTGCGCCCCAGCTATTTCCCGTTCACCGAGCCCTCGGCCGAAGTCGATGTCGGCTTCACCTGGAAGGACGGCAAGCGCGTGATCGGCGGCAGCGGCGACGCGCCCGGCGGCGGCTGGATGGAAGTGCTGGGCAGTGGCATGGTGCACCGGCGGGTGATCGAGGCCTGCGGGCTCGATCCGGACGAATGGCAGGGCTTCGCTTTCGGTACCGGCGTCGATCGGCTGGCGATGCTCAAATATGGGATGGACGACTTGCGCCCCTTCTTCGACGGCGATCTGCGCTGGCTCAAGCATTACGGCTTCTCGGCGCTCGATGTGCCCACGCTGAGCGGGGGAGTCGGCGCATGAAGTTCACCCTGAGCTGGCTCAAGGAGCATCTGGAGACCGAGGCCTCGCTGACCGAGATTCTCGAGGCGCTGACCCGGGTCGGCCTCGAAGTCGAGGGTGTCGAGAATCCTGCCGAACGGCTGAACGGTTTCCGCGTCGCGCGCGTGCTGACCGCCGAGCGCCACCCGCAGGCGGACAAGCTGCAGGTGCTGAGCGTCGATTTCGGCGAGGGTCCGCTGCAGGTAGTCTGCGGCGCGCCGAACGCGCGGGCGGGGCTAGTCGGCGTGCTGGGCCTGCCCGGCGCGGTGGTGCCGGCCAACGGCATGACTCTGAAGGTCGCGGCGGTTCGGGGCATCGAATCCAACGGCATGATGTGTTCGACCCGCGAGCTGGAGCTCGGCGAGGACCATGACGGCATCATCGAGCTGCCGGCCGATGCGCCGGTAGGCACCGCCTTCGCCGACTATGCGGGGCTCGACGATCCGGTGATCGACGTCTCGATCACGCCGAACCGCCAGGATTGCATGGGCGTGCGCGGCATTGCGCGCGACCTCGCTGCGGCCGGCCTCGGTACGCTCAAGCCGCTCGACGCGGTGATCGCCGACCTGCCGGCGATCGCGCCGCAGGGCGCGGGTCCGGACGTGCGCACCGACGACGCGGCGGGCTGCCCGGCCTTCTACGGCCAGGTCGTGCGCGGCGTGAAGAACGGGCCGTCGCCCGACTGGCTGCAGCAGCGCCTCAAGGCGGTGGGGCAGAAGCCGATTTCCGCGCTGGTCGACATCACCAACTTCGTAATGTTCGGGCTCGGCCGCCCGCTCCATGTGTATGACATGGCGAAGCTCTCGGGCGGGCTGGTCGCGCGCAAGGCCAAGGACGGCGAGACCGTGCTGGCGCTGAACGGCAAGACCTACACGCTCACCGACTCGATGACCGTGATCTCCGACGATGCGGCGGTGCACGACATCGGCGGCATCATGGGCGGCGAGCATTCGGGCTGTTCGGACGACACGACCGACGTGCTGATCGAATGCGCCTATTTCGATCCCGAGCACATCGCCCGCACCGGCCAGAAGCTGCTGCTGACCAGCGATGCGCGCACCCGCTTCGAACGCGGTGTCGATCCCGAATTTCTCGACGAGGGGCTGGCGATCGCCACCCGACTGGTGCTGGCGCTGTGCGGCGGTACGCCGAGCGACGTCACCCGCAGCGGCACCCCGCCCAAGGTGGGTGCGGTGGTCGGTTATGATCCCAAGCTGGCCGAGACGCTGGGCGGTCTCGTCGTGCCGGCCGCTAGCCAAGTCGAGATCCTCGAAAGCCTCGGCTTCGTCGTTCAGCCGCTCGACGGCAATGGCGATCCGGTCGAACTCGGCGATGGCTTCGAGGCCTTCCGCGTCACCGCGCCGAGCTGGCGCCGTGACGTGGACGGCCCGGCGGACATCGTCGAGGAAGTGATCCGCATCGCCGGCATCGACAACGTGCCCTCGACCGCGCTGCCCCGCACCCCCGGCGTCGCGACGCCCACCGCCACGCCCGAGCAGAAGCTCGAGCGCCGGATGCGTCGCACCGCCGCTGCGCGCGGGCTCAACGAAGCGATCACCTGGAGCTTCCTCCCCGAAGCCCAGGCCGAGGTCTTCGGCGGCGGCGCCTGGACGCTCGCCAACCCGATCAGCGAGGACATGAAGGTCATGCGCCCCTCGCTGCTGCCCGGCCTGCTGGCGGCGGCGGAGCGCAACCTCAAGCGCGGCGCCACCAGCGTCCGCCTGTTCGAGGTCGGCCGCCGCTATCTGGCGGACAAGGAGCGCCTGACGCTCGGCGTGGTGCTGGCCGGGTCCAAGGCCGCGCGCGGCTGGCAGGCCGGCAAGGCCCAGCCCTTCACCGCGTTCGACGCCAAGGCTGAGGCGCTGGCGCTGCTGGAAACCGCCGGCGCGCCCGTCGCCAACCTGCAGGTGATGGGCGAGGCGGGTGCCGCCTACCATCCCGGCCAGTCGGCGACGCTGCGGCTGGGGCCGAAGAACGTCCTCGCCAGCTTCGGCATGGTCCACCCGAGCGTGCTCAAGGCGTTCGACCTCGACGGCGCGGTCGCAGCGGTGGAGATCCATCTCGACGCGCTGCCCGCGAAGAAGTCGACCGGCTTCACCCGCCCGGCCTTCGCGCCCCCGGTGCTGCAGGCGGTGACGCGCGACTTCGCCTTCCTGGTGCCGACCGCGCTTGCAGCCGGCGACCTCGTCCGCGCCGTGAAGGGCGCGGACAAGGGCATTATCGTCGACGCGCGGCTGTTTGATCTGTTCACCGGCCAGGGCGTGCCGGAGGGGCAGAAGTCGTTGGCCATTGAAGTCACGCTGCAACCGGGCGAAAAGAGCTTCACCGACGCGGATCTGAAGGCGGTGGCCGACAAGGTCGTCGCGGCGGCCGCGAAGCTTGGCGCAACGCTGCGAGGATGATGCGATGATCGAGCGGTTCCTACCCGGGCTCGACGCCCTCCTGGCAGAGCCGCTCGACACGCATTCGGTGTCGGTCGCCTTCCCCGGCGACATGGACCCGCATGAGCGCGAGGGCCGCTACGGCGTGTTTCTCGATGCCGAGCTGCGCATCGCCGGGCTGGGGACCTGCGGCGGCGGCACGTTGATCGAGACGCTCGACGATGCCGGCCAGTGGCGCCCGGCCTGCGCGATTCTCGACGTCGACCTTACCGATCTGGAGCGCGGTCGCGCCTTTTGTCGCGACGAGCTGGTCGCTCTGGGCTGCCCCGAGGGCACGCTGATCCAGTATGATGACCAGGAAGATCGCTGGGACGGTGTGAGCTGGCATCTCAACCAGCCGCGCTCGTTCGACGAGGACATGCTGCCTTACCGCGATAATTGAGGGGCGGAAGCAAAAAGGGGTTGCGCTACCCCCGATCCTCGTTTAGGCGCCGCACCTCACCGCGCGCCCGTAGCTCAGCTGGATAGAGCATCAGACTACGAATCTGAGGGTCGGACGTTCGAATCGTTCCGGGCGCGCCAATTTCTTCCGACATCGTGAGACCATCGGCATCGCCATCGGGCGGCGATGGTTCGTGCATGCGCCCGGTATAGCGCGGCTGCAGGTGCAGCCGCGCTATACCGGGTCAGCCGCGCGTGCGGGCGAGTTCGCGCCAGCCGATGTCGCGCCGGCAGAAGCCGGTGGGAAAATTGATCGCAGCGACGCCGCGATAGGCCGCAGCCTGCGCCGTCGCGATGTCCGGCCCGATCGCGGTCACGTTGAGCACCCGGCCGCCGCTCGCCACCAGCGAATCACCCTGGCGCCTGGTGCCCGCATGGAACACCTGCGCGCCGCCTGCTTCCGCCGCCTCGATGCCTTCGATCGTGCCGCCGGTCTCCGGGGTGCCCGGATAGCCGCGGGCGGCCATCACGACGGTCAGCGCGGTGTCGGGGCGGAAGCGGGGCGCGGGGCGTCCGGCCAGTTCGCCGCGCGCGGTCGCCAGCAGCACGTCGAGCAAGTCGTCCTCCAGCCGCAGCATCAGCACCTGGCATTCGGGGTCGCCGAAGCGCGCGTTATATTCGATCAGCTTCGGGCCATGCTTGGTCAGCATCAGCCCGGCATAGAGCACGCCCGAATAGGGAATGCCCTCGGCCGCCAGCGCGGCGATGGTCGGCTGGACGATGCGCTCGATCGCCTCGCGCTCCAGTGCCGGCGTAAGCACCGGAGCGGGGCTATAGGCGCCCATGCCGCCGGTATTCGGGCCGATATCGCCCTCGCCGACGCGCTTGTGATCCTGTGCCGATCCGAACGGCACTGCCGTCGTGCCGTCGGTGATGACGAACAGGCTGGCTTCCTCGCCGTCGAGGAATTCCTCGATCACCGCGCTCGCGCCCGCATCGGCGAAGATCGCGGTGAGCGCGGCCGTTGCCTCGTCGCGGGTCATCGCGACGGTGACGCCCTTGCCCGCGGCGAGACCGTCGGCCTTGACCACCACCGGCAGCCCGAACGGCTCCAGCGCCGCCAGCGCCTCGTCCAGCCCGTGGACGCGCACATAGCCCGCGGTGGGGATGTTCGCGCGGGCGCAGAGATCCTTGGTGAAGCCCTTCGATCCTTCCAGCTGCGCCGGCAGGCGGTTGGGCCCGAACACGGGCACGCCGGCCGCGCGCAGCACATCGCCCACGCCCGCCACCAGCGGTGCCTCGGGCCCGACGACGACCAGCCCGATGCCGTTCGCCTGCGCAAAGGCGAGCACCGCCGCAGGATCGGTCGGCACGAGGTCGACGAGCGTGGCATGCGCCGCTATGCCCGGATTGCCCGGTGCGGCGAAGAGCTGCGTCAGCAGCGGCGATTGCGCGAGCTTCCAGGCGAGCGCATGTTCGCGCCCCCCCGAACCCAGTAGCAGGACGTTCATGGCCGACCCCCTTTTCGAGACTTCATCGACGCGGCTCGTAGCCGAGGCGGTGCCCGGGGACAACGCGGCGCCGATGAGCGTCAGCGAACTCTCCGGCCGGCTGAAGCGGATGGTGGAGGGCGAGTTCGGCCATGTTCGCCTGCGCGGCGAGATTTCGGGCTGGAAGCGCGCGGCTTCGGGCCATGCCTATCTCGCGCTCAAGGACATGGACGCGGTGATCGACGGGGTAATCTGGCGCGGTGCGGCTTCTGCGCTCCCGTTCCAGCCGCAGGACGGTCTGGAGGTGATCGCAACCGGCAAGCTCACCATCTATCCGGGCCGTTCCAAATACCAGATCGTCATCGAGCGGATGGAGCTGGCGGGCGAAGGCGCGCTGATGGCGCTGCTGGAGAAGCTCAAGGCAAAGCTTGCGGGCGAGGGGCTGTTCGACCGGGAGCGGAAGAAGCCGCTGCCCTATATGCCCAAGGTAATCGGCGTGGTGACCTCGCCCACGGGTGCGGTGATCCGCGATATTCTCCACCGGCTGGAGGACCGCTTCCCCAGCCATGTGCTGGTCTGGCCGGTAAAGGTGCAGGGCGACGGTTCGGCGCAGGAGGTCGCGCGGGCGGTGCGCGGGTTCGATGCGATCCAGCCGGGCGGCCCGGTGCCGCGCCCGGACCTGCTGATCGTCGCGCGCGGCGGCGGCTCGATCGAGGATCTCTGGTCGTTCAACGAGGAAGTCGTGGCCCGCGCGGTTGCGGAATGCGCGATCCCGATCATCTCGGCGGTCGGCCACGAGACCGACACGACCCTGTGCGACTTCGCCGCCGATCTCCGCGCGCCGACGCCTACCGCCGCCGCGGAGATCGCGGTGCCGGTGCTCTCCGAAGTGCGCCACGGCATCGCCACGCTGGCGCACCGCACCGAACGCTGCGTCCGCCGCTATCACGAGCGCGCCGGCGAGCGGCTGGCGGCGCTGGTCCGCGTGCTGCCGCGCCGCGACGCGCTGCTAGGGCCGCAGCGCCAGCGGCTGGACGATGCCGGCGCGCGGCTCGGCCTCGGGCTCGAACGTCGCGTGACGCTGGCGCGCGGCCAGCTCGATCGCGCCGGTGCGGCGCTGCGCCCGGCGACGCTCGAACAGCGGCTGGTGAGCGCGCGGCATCGGCTGGACGGCATCGCGCTCGACCGCGCGGCCGATCGCGAACTGGGCGCGCTTCGCCAGCGTTTCGCCCGCGCCGCCGAGGCCTTGAAGCTCGCCACGCTCGAACGCCGTTTCGCCACCGCGTCGGAACGGCTGACGGCGCTGGGTCGCCATCTCGAACTGCTCGATCCCGAACTGCCGCTCAAGAAGGGCTATGCCTGGGTGGAGGGGCGCGGCACCGGAAAGGTGGTCGCGTCGGCCGAGGATGCGCGCGCCGCCCAGGCCGTGACGCTGCATTTCGCCGATGGTTCGGTGGATGCCCGGGTTGAGCGCGGCGGGGGCAAGGCCTATGTTCCGCCCAAGCCCGAGCAGCCGACGCTGCTCTGAGCCGCACCCAACCCACTCGAACGCAGGAATGGCGCCGACCATGCTGATGTCCAACACCGCCCGCGTCGCCAAGCTGCACTATATGGCCAATGGCTTCCGCGTGCTTGCACCCGGCGACCATGTGCTCTGCGCCGTCACCGGCGAGCGCGTGCCCGTCGACATGCTGCGCTACTGGAGCGTCGCGCGGCAGGAAGCCTATGCCACCCCCGAGGCGGCGACCAAGGCACTGCTCGACGCATGATCGATCGGCGGCGGTTCGCCGCAGCGTTGCTCGCCTCGACGTTGGTGGCGCGCACCGCGCGTGCCGGCGGTGACGTCTTCGCGCTGGACGGCAGCTTCGAGCAGGGCGGTATCGCGCGGGGCCGGCTTCCCGCAGGCGCCGCTGCGCTGCGCTTCAACGGCCAGCCCATCCCGGTTGCCGCGGACCGTCGCTTCCTGATCGCCTTCGATCGCGATGCGGCCCCCCTCGCGGTGCTGGAGGCGCAGGCCGGCGACGGCCGTGCGCTCCGCGACGAACTGGCGATCGCGCCGCGCAGCTGGAACATCTCGCGGCTGGACCAGCTTGCCAAGGTGCCGGTCCCGAACGCGGAATTCGAGGCGCGCCGCCCCGCGGAGCTCGCCCGCATCGTCGCCGCGCGCGCCCGGCAGACCGCCGCCGAGGGGTGGCGCCAGCGTTTCGCCTGGCCTGCGACCGGCCGCATCTCCACGCTGTTCGGTTCGCAGCGAATCTATGCCGGCGAACCCGGTGCCTATCATTCCGGTGTCGACATCGCGCTGCCCACCGGGACCCCGGTCCGCGCGCCGGCCGACGGCGTGGTGATCCTGGCGGCCGAGGCGCCGTTCACGCTGGAGGGCAATTTGCTGATGCTTGATCACGGCATGGGGCTGTCGAGCGCGTTCCTGCATTTCTCCCGCATCGATGTGCAGGAGGGGGCGTCAGTGCGCCAGGGCGAGAGGATCGGCGCGGTGGGTGCCACTGGCCGGGCGACCGGGCCGCACCTCCACTGGGGGCTGATGTGGCGCGGTGCCCGGATCGATCCGCTGCTGGTTGCGGGAGCCATGCCGCTCGCGTGATACTCCGTATCAAATCAGCTGTTCGGTGAGCACAAATTGAGCGCGGGCACGTTGAGTCGTTGACAGATGTTGCGCTGCAAGACCCTGCTCGCATGTGCAGCGTGAAAAAACTGCCTAATTTTTCGGCACAACTGCCGCGCCGATTAACATTTCGTAACGCCCTATACGGCAGCCTCGACACATTCGGTCGTCACTGTTGCGCTTTGGAGACACGCTGAAGAAAGCGTGTCTGCGTAGAGCATCCAAACTTTACAGTTGTTACGGTTCTTTGCTCCCATGCTGCCTAGCTCTACCCGACATGCATGGGGCTATGTCGGGCAAGGGCGGGGAGACACGCCGCGGCGCGGGCGACCACGCCGGGGTTAACCGAGGGAAATCGATGAACAAGACGCAGAGGAAACTGCGGGGCAGCACGGCTTTGTCGGTGCTCGCGCTGCTGGGTGGTGCCGCATGCGCGTCCGTTGCTGTTTCAGCACCGGCGGCGGCACAAGACTTCACCAATGTCACCGCGTCGGGTCGCGTCGTCGACAAGAACGGGAAGGCTATCCCCGGCGCGACGGTCAGCGTGACCTCGAACACGCAGGGCTTCAAGCGTTCGGCGGAAACCGATGGCAGCGGCAGCTACCGCATCCCGCTACTCCCACAGGGCACCTACACCTTCGAAATCTCGGCCCCGGGCTTCGGCAGTTTTCGCGACGACAATGTCCAGCTAACCCAGGCGAGCGGCGGCAACAGCTTCCAGCTTGTATCCGATGCGGACATCGCGGCCGGAGGTAGCGACATTGTCGTGACCGGCAGCCGCGTGCGCGTCTCCGACTTCGACCGCACCACCACCGGTGCGGTGATCAACATCGCCGATATCGCCGACCGCGTGCCGGTGGCGCGCGACCTTACGTCGGTCGTGCTGCTGGCCCCGGGCACGACCCTGGGGGACAGCGCGTTCGGCAGCCTGCCCACGATCGCCGGCGGCTCGGTCTCCGAAAACACCTATTTCATCAACGGCCTCAACATCACCGACTTCCGCAAGGGGCTGGGCTCGGTCGAGGTACCGTTCGAACTCTACAACACCATCGAAGTGAAGACCGGCAGCATTCCGGCCGAGTTCGGCCGTTTCACGGGCGGCTTCGTGAACGCGACCACCCGTTCGGGCGGCAACGAGTTCCACGGCAAGGTGCTGGTCAACTATATCCCGAACGGCCTTTACGAGACGCGTCCGAACACGTTGATCGACGAAAACTCGCAGGATACGCGCCAGACGACGCAGACGCTGGTCTCGCTGTCCGGTCCGATCATCAAGGACCGCATCTTCTTCTACGGCTTCTATCAGGCCAACAACATCACGCAGGGCGACACGCTGCTGACGGTGAACCCGAACACGATCGTGGGCGGGGTCGCGGTGGCACCCTATAGCACCGGCCTTCGCCGCGAAGAGCGCAGCAGCACCTCGCCCTATTGGGGCGGCAAGATCGACGTCATTCCCTTCGATGGCCAGCGACTCGAATTCACCTATTTCGATTCGAGCAAGACCACCAGCATCGCCAGCTATGGTCTCACCGATGCGAGTGGCGGCGGCTATGATACGCGAGTCGACAAGGACGGTCCGCGCATCGGCAGCTATCTGAGCACGTCGGTCCTCGAAGAGGGCGGCGAGAATTATGTCGGACGCTACACCGGCCAGTTCACCAACTGGCTGACGGTTTCCGGTGCCTACGGCAAGAACCGCAGCAAGGATATTTCGGGGTCCACCCGCAACGATTACCCCGCCATTTCCGATACGAGCGGCAACTTCTCGCCGGCGCTGTCCGGAAACGCGCTGACCACGATCGACGCGAGCTCGGACGAGCGTGAGTTCTATCGCGGCGACGTGGACGTGTACGCCAATTTCCTCGGCAAGCACCACTTCAAGTTCGGCTATGACCGCGAAAACCTGACGACCCAGAACACGACTTCGTACACCGGCGGTGTCGCCTGGACCTACGTCAACTCGGGCGTAGGCGGGGACGTCTACGTCACGACGCCGAACACGCTCTATGTCACCGGTCGCACCTTCGTGAACGGCGGCACGTTCAAATCGAAGAACGACGCCTTCTACCTGCAGGACTCGTGGTCGCTGCTCGACGATCGCCTGAACCTCAATCTCGGCATCCGCAACGATCGCTTCGAGAACAAGAACGTCGACGGCCAGACCTTCTACAAGTCGGGCAACCAGTGGGGGCCGCGTCTGGCGTTCTCGCTCGATCCCTGGGGCGACAGCAAGACGAAGATCTGGGGTTCGTTCGGCCGATATTACATCCCGGTGGTGGCGAACACGAACATCCGCCTGGCCGGTGCGGAACTCGACTATACCCGCTATTTCTTGGTGTCGGGGGTCAACTCGGACAACACGCCGATACTCGGTGCACCTGTTCTCGGCTTCGCCGATGCGACTGCCTGCCCCGATACAGGCGTGCGGAATTGCGACATCGTGTCCGACGGCCAAGCGACCCCAACTCAAGCGACAGTTTCGAAGAATCTCAAGCCGCAGTCGGTCGACGAGTACACCTTCGGCATCGAGCGCAGCCTTGGCGGCCGCGTTCGCGTCAGCCTCTTCGGGCAGTATCGCAAGCTCAACGAGTCGCTTGAGGACGTTGCGATCGATGCGGCGGTCCTGAACTATTGCAACCAGCAGAAGATTGCCGGCTGCGAGGATCTTTGGACCGGCTTCCACCAATATGCCCTGGTCAATCCGGGTTCGGCGTCGCGGATCACGCTGTCGGAACTGATCAACGGCGAGAGCACCCTGCGGACGGTCGATTTCAGCGCGAGCGATCTCGGCTATCCGAAGGCGAAGCGGACGTACAAGGCCATCACGGCGACGGTCCAGCGCGAGTTCGACGGCAAGTGGAGCCTCGACGGGTCCTACACCTGGTCCGAACTCAAGGGGAACATCGAAGGCGGCGTCCGCTCCGACAATGGTCAGGACGATTCAGGTCTCACCACCGCTTTCGACCAGCCTGGTCTCACCGACGGCGCCTATGGCTATCTGCCGGGCCATGCGCGGCACAACATCAAGGTCTTCGGCTCCTATGCGATCACCGAATGGCTGACGTTCGGCGCCCAGTTCCAGGCGCTGTCGCCGCGTAAGTTCGGGTGCATCGGTCGCGTTCCGGTGAAGCGCGACGCTTTTGCGGGTGCCTATGGCGCGGCAGGCTTCTACTGCAACCTCGACAGTTCGGGGAAGGTGATCACCGATCCGGCCTATGCCGGCTTCGCCAATAGCGCGACAACCACCTCGCTCAGCGTCACGCCGCGCGGCAGCCAGCTGCAGTCGGACTGGACGGTCTTCACCAACGTGACGATGACGGCGAAGGTGCCGACCAAGGCGTTCGACGCCAGCTTCCGCGTCGACGTGTTCAACCTGTTCAACCAGAAGGCGGTCACCGACCTGCGTGAAACGGGCACGCAGGGCAATGGCCGTCCGCGCGGTGATTACGGTACGCCGCTGGGCTACCAGCAGCCGCGCTACTTCCGTTTCCAGTTGGCGGTCGGCTTCTAAGCCTACATCCTTGGAAGGAGTTGGGGGACCAGCGTGCTGGTCCCCCTTTTTATTGGTCGAGCAGGTGCGATGGCTTCAATTCGCGATTTCGTGGCGGCGCTAAACCAGGGCAAGCCCGATACGGCATTGGCGATCGTGCGCGATCTGCAGGCCTCGGCTGCGCCGCTGGGTACCCAATGGGGGGCGGTGGCACGTTTTTGCGCGGCAACCGGCGAATGGTCGCTGGCGCTCGATGCGGCACGGCGGTTTTGCACGACAGCGCCGGGGCTGGATAGCGCGTTGTTCCTCGCCGACCTCCTGGTGCGCGCCGGGCAATTCGATGACGCCCGGGAATGGGTCGAGCGCATCGCCGCCGACCATCCCGCAGTCGCCGCAGTGTGGCATTTTTTCGGTACGCTGCTCAGCCAGCTCGGCGAGGCGGAGGCGGCGCTCGCTTGTTTCGACCGGGTACTCGCCATGCCCGAAGCGACGGCAGCATCCTGGCTGAGTTGGGTGCATACCCCCCGCGGGCGCTGCCCGCGAGCACGGTAAAGGGCCGAGGTGGGGCCGGGGGCTCGGGGAAAGAGCGGACGCGGGCGAAGAAAGGGGGGGGGGGGGG
>JAPJRE010000376.1 GCA_030824725.1 Sphingomonas sp. | reverse complement strand
CCCCCCCCCCCCCCCCCCCTTTTTTAATGCATAAGACGGCTTACGTTTTGTCGATTTCTGTCTGGTGGGCTGGTTTATGTTTATATGAGACATCTCTTGCTCCAGGCGGAGCGACTGGCCGGCGGCGCGCGCCGCCGCGGCTTCCCCGAACAGGGCGAGATAGGCCTGGGCGGAGCGTTCGATGGTGAAGCGCTCCAGCGAGGCCAGCAGCGCCGCCCGGTCCTGGGGTGGCGGCGGCGCCGTGCGGATCGCCTCGGCCAGCAGCGCTTCGTTCTGCGGTACGATCGTCCCGAACCGCCCCTGCCCCAGCAGGCTGCGCAGGCCCGCGCCGCAATCGGTCGAGACCACGGACAAGCCGGCGGCCAGCGCCTCGATCACCACCGCCGGCACGCCTTCGTAGCGCGACGACATCAGCAGCACGTCATAGGCGGGCAGATGCGACGGCGCATCGGCGACATGGCCGGCGAAGCGCACGCGATCGGCGATGCCCAGCGCGGCGGCCAGCGCCTCGAGTGCCCCGCGCTCGCCGCCATCGCCGAAGATCGTCAGCGTCTCGCCGGGCTGGACCGCCCGGGCGAAGGCGCGCAGCATCAGCGCAAAATGCTTCTGCGCCGCCAGGCGGCCGACGGCGACGAAGCGCCTCGGTCCGCCGCGCCGAGCGGCGCGCGGCGGCAGCAGTTGCGCCGTCGAAATCGCCGGATCGTGCACGACATGACCGCGGCGCGCCATCAGCGGCGGCAGCTCCGGCACCATCGATTCATCCATCACCACCCAGCCCTGCGCACATCGCGCCTGGATGCGCAACCATACGCGCCAGAAGAAGCGGCCCAGCGGGTTGAGATCGCGTCGGGCGAGATCGTTGCTGATCTTCACGACGATCGGCGGGCAGTCGCGCCCCAGCAGCAGGGTCATCGCCACCGCGACGATCGTGTAGGTGGAGCCGGCGACGAACAGCACGTCGGGGCGCAGCCGGCGAATCGTGGACGGCAGCGTCAGGATCATCCACAGCGTTTCCCAGCGCGCCTGGTGGACGCGGGGCTGCTCGGGGACCGCATAGGCGACATCGGCGAACTCGCCTCGCATCGCCCCGTCCTCGCGGCCGAGGAACAGCGGCGCATCCACCCCCGTTGCGCGCCAGTGCCGAACCAGCCGCAAGGCGACGCGCTCGACACCGCCGGGCGCGAAGCTGTGGAGAAAGGTGAGAACGCGAATACGTCCGCTGCTAGGTTGTGGCGACAATCGCAGATCCCCTGTCATCATTGCGACATCGTGCCGCCAACGTGCCGGCTTTTCGTCGACACTGCCATTCCGGAGCACCCCGCATGCTCCCGATGGCTACATCTTGCCGGCGCCAGCATCAGCTACACAGATATACATTCGAATGACGACACGGGGCCCGCGCACCCGCACCATGTTCAGGAAAATAATTTCGGCGCGCCGCTGCGGTGGTGCTCCGATCCGTTCGCGATGGCCCAGCCCAGGTGCGGGGCACCCGTTCGGGAGGGCGCATTCACGCCATGCGAACACCCATTCCGCCGACCACATGGCCTGCGGGATGGGTGCTCCGGCGAGCCCCCAGGACAGGGCTGGGCAATCGGATCAGCGGCCTGCGTTCACCGACGCACGCCGGAACATGGGGGTGAGGAAGACCTGTGACCGGCAGCGCTCACCCTGCAGACGGGGCGAGCGTGCGGGCACGGCGGCGCAGGCCGATCCCCGCAAGGCCAGCGCCGATCAGCAGCAGCGTCCAGGTCCCCGGCTCCGGCACCGGCGAAAACAACTGGGTGACGCGCAGCCGCACCGCGAGCGGCCCGGACGCGCCCTCCGGCATGGATGCGAGCCCCCAATCGCTCGTCAGTTTCGTGTCGCGCTGGAAATAGTCCCCGGCCTTGTCGCTCGACATCCACAGGAAGGTGTTCGGCGTGTCGCTTCCATCCGTATAGTCGCCGACGATCGAAACGAAGACCTTGCCGGTGGTGCTGAACACGCCGCCGCCGGTCCAGTCGAACTTCGTCACTGCAAAGCCGTCCCCGTCCGCAAAGCCGGCCGCGCTGCTCGTAAGGCCCGACGTCTCGCTGGTCAGATCGAAGGTCATGCCCGGCAAGGCCGCGCCCGGTCCGCCCGCGCCATCGTCTCCCAGCAAGGCGATGTGGAAGGTGGGGCTGGTTCCCCCTTCGCTGAACGCATTGCCCCACCAGCGGAGCCCCTCCAGCAGGTACTTGCCCGGCGCCAGCGTGAAGGACTGGGCCAGCACGGCCTCGCCGTTCAAGTCCGATTGCACACCGATCTGTCCTGCCGCGCCCGGCACGCCGAGAACGGTGGCCGCCAGGGCACTCCCTGGCGCGAGCGTCGCTGCCGCCAGCAGCGTGACCACCAGATTCAACATACGCATGATGCCAATCTCCTTCAAAAGCTGCCTTTGGGTCATACAAACAGTCTGTCCGTCACGAGCTTGCGATCGAGCGCCAAGGCGGCGTCGGAAGCGCCGGGCAGGGCCGCCATCAGCGGCTCGCCGCCGTCGCGCACCAGCGACGCGCCAGGATCGGCCTCCATGGTGACGGGCGTCTTTGCGAACGGGGACGGCGTCGATGCGGGCGCATCGGCGACCAACGTGACCTCGAGCCAATCCAGCGTGAACTCGCTGCCAAGCCGCGTCTGCGACGTGGCAAGCGGATCGCTGCCGAACCGGGCGGGATCCAGGGCGCTAGCCACCGCACCGGGGCGGAACCGGCCCTGCGCATCGGTATCGCCTGCTTCGAACACCACGGTGTCGAAGGGCGTGTCGGCCGCGAGGGTCACCAGCTTGTCGCTGCCGACACCGCTGGCTTCGAACGCCCGCTCGCCCACCTGCTGGCCGTTGCGATACAGCAGCACCCTCCCGGCCTCGAGATAGCCCCCCGCCTCGGCGGTGAGACGGGTAAGATTGAACCGCAACCCGTCGGCCGCACCTGGGAGCTGCACCCGCAGCGCCTCGGTGCCGTCGATTTCCTGCGCCCCACCGCCGGTATTGAGCACCTGGCCGCTGACCCCCAGATCGCCGAGCAGCATGTCGCCGCCCGCGAGCGTTCCGCCGCCGCTCGTCGCCAGCGTGACCGCGCTCCACTGCACCGTCGCCGCCGTGAAGTCCGCGGTTTGCGAGAGCACATAGCCGGTTTTGTTCCAGGCGGCAGCCATCTGCGCCTCGCTGGTCCGCGTGACGACCGAAGGCCCATCGCCGACCCGCAGCACGTCATGCACCTTCACGCTGATCGTGCCACCGACATGGACGCCGTCCTCGTCGCGCAGCGAAACCTGCACCGTGTAGGTGCCCGGCTTGGCAAAGGCATGGGTGAGTTGCCCCGGCAGCCCGGGCGCATCGATCGTGCTGCTCGTCGCATCGCCCCAGTCGATGACGTAGCGATTCACGCTGTCGGTGCCCGGATCGGTGATGCCGCCCAGCCCCAGCGCCCAGGCCCAGTTGGTCCCGGTTTGGCTCGCCCCGGAGAGCGCGATCGTGGGATCGACGTTGGTGACCGCCACCGTCTTCTCGCCGACCAGGAACTCGCCGTCCTCGTCGGTGGCATAGACCTGGATGCGCCGCGCCGACGCATCGTCGGCGAAGAGGTGCGACAGCGAGAGCGGCTGGTCGAGCGCCGTGGCCAGCAGCATGGGCGCCGCGCCATCGCCCCAGTCGACCCGCAGCCCGGTGATCGTGTCCGCGCCCGGATCGACCCGTGCCGCGATGTCGAGCCGGTAGCTCGATCCTTCCGCAATCCGGTCTGCGCCGCCGATCTTCGCGGTGGGCGCGACGTTGGTGACGTGCACGTCCTGGCTGCCGAGCAGGAATTCGCCGCCCGCATCGGTGGCGAAGACCTGGATCGTCCGGGTGGCATCGCCATCGGCGAAGACATGGGCGAGATCGAGCGGCTGGGCGAGCG
>JAPJRE010000375.1 GCA_030824725.1 Sphingomonas sp. | reverse complement strand
TCACTAAGCCGTTCGAGAACGGTGCCACGATCTGCAGGAAGCTGACCGGCGTCAGTGCCGCGCAACCCCTCCATCGCAACCGCGAGCATCACGCGGAGCCAGGGGCATTTGTCGAGCGCCGTTTCGCTGGTTTCAATGTCGTCGAGCGCAACGTCGTCTATTTTTACGTCGTAGCGCATCGTGGATAGGCGGCTCACCTTCTTGCCGAACAAGGCTTCTGCTGCCGCGCCCACCCGCGCGCGATCAGCGCCCTTGATGTCGAGAAGGAGGCCATCGATCGACGCGACAAGGCTCGGCGCAAGATCGTCGTCGCTGTCGCGGACGTATAGAGGCGCGGTCTCCTTGACCGGGATCGTGACCGCGAGATCGGCGCGCCGACGGACAAGGATCGGCATGTCGTTAGGCGCCTTGCCGGTCGCTTGCGGATCCGCTGCGTGCTTGTCTGCGAAAACCTTCCAGGTCGCGTTGTAGAGATTGGCGAGCTGCTGCTCATAGTGTGGGCGAACCGTTCCGGCGGCATATTGGGAAGCAAGGAAACGTGCTTGATCGAGGGCGATCGCGGGATCGTTCAGAAGGCGTAGTCTTCCATAGATTCGCAGTTTCTTGAGCGCGTCGGGCTGCCGGCGATCGATGATCCTGCCGATCGTGACCGCCACCTGCCGAAGATAGAAAGGAAAGCGCTCGTTGCTCGAGACCCAGACGTCCGACGGGCTATAGAAGCGGCGAACCGGCCCGTCGGATGATGGATCGTCCGCGGGCAGCCAAGCGCCGCTACGAATAAAGGCACCCGCGGGCGTCGACCACGGGTATTGGTCGCTTGAAAAGTGCTCGTGACGAAGGTCGACGCGGAGCAACTCCTTTCCGGCGCCTGCCAGCCACTCGATCACCAGACCGGCGTAGATTTCCCGGCAATCGTCGGAAAAGCGTTCGTGGTCGCTTTGGCCGGGCAGGTGCCACAGCGCGTTCGCAAATTTGTAGTTGGTGGAATATGCGTGGCGGAGGCTCTCCTTGTTAAAGGTGCTGACGTCCCGCTTCCAGTCGGCAATGGCGGCATCACTAAGACCGAGCTTCTTGGCGAAGCCGAAGCTCGTTACCTCGTAGGATCTTGTCGGGGGCATGGTGGGCAAGGGAAGCGCGCGCAAGCCAGTCCCAACACCCAGTCCGCGCAGAAACTCCGCCCACAGCGTCGCCTGGCCCTTGAAGGCGCGATGGCTAGTCGGCGCGAGAAGGCGCTTTCGATAGTCGGAAAAGTCGGCAACGTCGGGCGGCGCGGCGCTGAAGAGCGCATTCAGCCGCCGGCCGAGAAGTTCATCAGGCCAGGTCTCCGAGAAGACGGCCTCAGTCGCGTGGATCATCCCATCCGCTGTGGGAACGAGCAAACGATATGAGGAATCGACCTTAATCGACCTAGTGGCCTGAGCGCGACGCCAGATTGCAAATGCCCAGCGGAGACCCGCCAGAGCCTCCTCGACCGAGGCGCCCGCGTTGACCACCTGGGAGATACGGGTGAGGACCGTTTCACCATCATAGGCAGAGACTTGACCGCGCTCTAGGAACTCACGAGCCGCGCGCAGCTCACCGTGCCAGGGGAGCGTGTTCGCGGCAAAGGCGAAGTGGGCGGCTAACGGCGCCGGTACACGGAGCTGCTCAATCGGGATATCCTCGTTCTCACCCGATGGCCGCGTCGCGGGTGGGAAGAAGAGGGATGGTTCGATCCGCTCACCCTTGCGCCGGCGCCGCCGGGCACGCGGAAGTTCGCCATCAGTAGGGACGTCGCTGCGGCCGGCACGAACCGTCCCGTCATCGCAGAGAATGACGGGGAAGCCGACGAGCATCTCCGGCCCCTCTTTCATGAAGGAAGGCAGATCTCGATAGAAAGCGGTCCACTGGCTCGTCGCCGGGCGCTTTCCAGCACGCAGAGTGCCGGCGATCTTCGCCGCAATCCGCGCGCACTCGATGGGTGCCATACGGTCGCGAAACAGGGCGGGAGCATACTGACGAAGAAAAGCTGTCAGCCGGCCGATGCGCTCGGACGTGAGTTCAGGAAGAAGCGGCGCGATCGGCGGGGAAATAGTCGCACCGTGCTTCGCGACCGCCAAACGATTAAAGGTGGCGGAAACCTCGAAGGTGGCGCGCACCTCCATGGGGCAGCGCCAACCGATCGAGAGCAAGCCACCTAGCGTTACAGCGCATGGGATAACCGGTACAGAGGCGAACTCTTGCTCGCCGAGGCGCGCGACCTCCGCAGCCGAGAGGGCCGGCAAATCTAGTCGCTCGCCGGGGCTCTTCGCCGCGGTGAGGCTCGACGGGTTGGTCCATACGAGGAGATCGACAGACGCCTTCGCCCGAGAGATCGCCGTGAGAGCCGCATGACTGCGGCCGGTATCGCGGTCCGCGAGCCAACGCACGCTTGCGGCGGCTAGTGTAACCGCTTGGGTGAGGAGCAGGCGATTTAGCGCCACACTAGCATCGAGGGCTTTTCGGTTCGAAGACGGGAAGAAGCTGCCGTGAAGGTGGCCTTGAAAGGGCGCTGTGGCGCCCTCCCCCATTGGCAAGAACGTATAGAGGCGGGGCGACGAAATTTCATGATCGAGGGGCACCGCCAGGCCGACTTCACCGACCCCTGACCAGTCCTTCCAACTGCTATGGAGCTGCTTGGCCTTGACGCCATCGTCGACGGCCCGCTGCATGAGAGCCTCGGGCGCATGATCGCGGACAAGCAACCAGTGCGCACCGCTTAGCGAGACGATCGAGGCGGCAACCGGCGCGGACGTGATCGGCTCTTCATGCCGCTCAAGAGTGAACGCCAAGGAGGTCTCGCCAGCGCGGGTCCGTACTTTGGCGTCGAGCTTCTCGAGACGATCGAGAAAGAGGAGCAAGGGAGCGCCATCGTCATCTAGCGCCGCCACCTCGTCCCTCGCCGTCTTAAGCGAGTCTAAATCTCGAAGCGGAAGCCGAATGACGGACGAGAAGCCGCGTGCTGCATACTCGACGATGGTCTCAGGCTGCGTCCCGAGGGCAATCGGCAGAAAGAACATCGGCAGATCGGACTGCGCCAGGGCGAGGACGGTCGGGTTGTCAATCCGCGAGGGCAGATCTTCAGACCGGGCGAAAGTGAAGCAATATCCCTCGAACCTGCCTGCGCCGATCGCGTTCGACGCCTGCGAGTATACTTCGGGCGCGTCACAGACGTGGCTCACACTGCGGAAGCCGAGCCCTTTGTTGCCGATCGACTCACCGGGCGGCTTGGTCGACATTCCGATGCGAGAAAGCGCCACGACATTGCCGTGGGTGAATGGCTTTCCGAGATTTGCGACATAGAGGGTTCCGAAATCACCCTCGTCCTCGACCAGCAGCACTTCGATCTGACCATCATGCGCGCCGCGCACATGGACGTCGTTGGCGTTTTGGACGAGCTCGATCAGGAACCGCCCATGATAATCGGCGGCTGTGTGTTCGGCGACGCTCTTGTTCTGGGCATAAACGTCGTCGAGATAGATGCCGGTGGTCACGTCGATCGTCCCGGCAAACGCGCGCAACTTCCCCTCAGCGATACGATGGATCTGATCGGCGGGAGTTAAAGCCCAGTTTGGCTCCTCCGATGCGACGGGATCTGTAAGATCAATAACGCTGGCCAAGCCGCCTCCAAGTCATATCGCTCGTTCATCAGCTAACCTAACCCTGTTCTCGAGGATAGTGCCGTCGGCATTTTAACGCGTTTTGGGACTTACCGGTCATTCCCTCGCGACGAGCTCTACGGCAGTTCTCTCGCACAAAGCCGACACCCAAGTTTCTTCTGCCCAACCCCGCAAACGGGGCTGCAATTGGGCCGAAAGCCGACCGTCTGCTGTCAAACCACTGGAGAAGAAGGGGGCGTTTGCGGGAGGGGGCGGAATCCTACGCCAAGCTCGCCCAGATAGCC
>JAPJRE010000374.1 GCA_030824725.1 Sphingomonas sp. | reverse complement strand
CCTTCCACCAGACGAACCAGGCCGAGTCGCCCTGCGCAGACAGCCAGGCGAGGTCGCTCGCCGAAGCATTGCGCACGGTCACCCGGTTGCTGCTCGCATCGCCCTTGTGGACGCGCAGGAAATCGCCCTCGCGCACCGCGCTCGCCGGCAGGGTGATCGCGAGGGCGCCGCCGCTCGCATCGGCGCGGATCGAGCTGCCGCAATCGTCGCTCGACGCCGTATAGGCGGCGGTCTTCTCGATCTTGGGCAGCCTTGCGGCGCCGTCATAGAGTTCGTCGAAATTGGCGTTCGCCTTGATCCAGGCGGCACGCTCGGTATCGCCGGTGCCGTCGTTTGCGACGGCCCCGACATTGATGCTCTGCTTGGCCATGCTCAGCTCCTGTCGGTGCTGCGCAGCGTGGAATCCACGGTGCTGGTGGTGCGGTCGACCCGCGTCGAGAGCCCGGCCCCCGCCGGCGGCGGCGCACGCCTGCGCGCCGCCGCCGGGAGGGACAGCGAAAGCCCGTCCATCAGTAGAGCGCCAGCAGGTCGGCGGCGGTGGTGCCGGTCGCCCGCACATAGCGCGCGCGGAACGGCAGGATCGTGCCGCTGCCCACATTCTTCCACACCGTGTCGACGCTGCCGTTCACCCCGCGCATCGTCACCGTTCCGCCGGTGCCGACATAGAGCGCCTTGGGAATGTCGGTCAGCGCCGTGGTGTCGCTCGGCACCACCGCGACCGCCGAGGTCGCCGGGGCCGACACCTCGTCGGCCCGGTTCGCGAAACTGTCTGCCATGTTGCGTCCCTCCCGGCTCAGTTCGCGGCGAACTTGAGGAGCTTGATCGCCTCCGAATTGCTCACCATGCCGCCCAGCCGCTTGGTCGCGTAGAAATGGACGAAGGGCTTGTTCGAATAGGGATCGCGGAGCAGCTGGGTGTCGCCGCGCTCGGCGATCAGATAGCCCGCCTGGAAATTGCCGAAGGCGACCGAGAAGGCGTTGGCGGCGATGTCCGGCATGTCCTCGGCCTCGACCACCGGATACCCCAGCAACGTCGCCGGCTGGCCCGCCGCCATGCCGGGCTGCCACAGCAGCTGGCCGTCGCTGGTCTTGAACTTGCGGATCCGCGCCAGCGTCGCCGAATTCATCACCCAGTTCGCCCCCTGACGATAGGGCGCGCGCAGCGCCTGGACCAGGTCGATCAGCTTCTCTTCCGGGTTCGCCGCGAAGGCGCCCGCCGCGCCGGTGGCGAGATATTGCAGCGTGCCGAATGCGCGCGTCGCATCCGCCGCGGTCGAGGTCGGCACCGCCAGGAAACCCTTGGGCTGGTTGGTGCCGGTGCCGCTGACGAAGGCGGTGCCCTCGGCCTGGGCAAATTCGCGGGCGATCTCGCCGGCCAGCCAGCTTTCCACGTCGAACATCGCATCGTCGAGCATCGCCTGGCTTGCCGCCGGATTGGCGTAGAGCTCGCCGAAGGGCGGCGCGACTTCGTTGAACACCGGCGTCGCGGTGACCGGGCGCGCGGCGGTCTCGGACGCCCAGCCGCTGTCGAAGCCGCCGCTAGCGACCAGCTTGCGATAGCCGCTCGACCCCACCTTCACGACATTGGCGATGCTACGGATCGGCGAGATCGCCCGCAGCGTCACGTCGATCTGCGCGTCGATCTCGCGCGGCACCGCATAGCCGCCCTCGGCGCCGCTCGCACCCGACAGCGCCTTGGTCTCCACGCCGCCGCGCAGATATCCGTCGAACGCCGCGCTCGATACCGGCCGCCCGCCGGCCAGCATCGGCCGCACGGGCGGCAGCGTCACCTGTTCGAAGCTCGATTCCATCGCATCCATGGTCTTCTCCCACCGCAGAAAATCGGAAAAACTCAACCGACCGCATGCACCCGCGCGAGCGGCTGCATCGGTTCGGCCACCAGGCTCACCTCGATCAGCTTGAGCGCGGTCAGCTCGCGCACCCGGCCGCGCCGGGCCGCCGCCACGCGGTAGCCGAAGGACAGCCCCGCAACGGCGCCCTCGGCGACCAGCGCCGCGAGCTTCGGATCCTCGACCCGGCCGATCACCCGCAGCCCGCGGGCGTCCTCGCCGATCGACTCGATCGTGCCGACCGGCTTGCCGGCATGCTGCCAGAGCAGGGGCACCGGCCCCACCGGCCCGAACGCCCCCGGCCGCACCACATCGCCGCCGCGGTCCATGGCGTTGAACACCGCCGCATAGCCGGCGAAGCGCACGCTCATTTCAGCCAGCCCGGAAAGCCCATCCGCAGCGCCAGCAGCACCAGCACCAAGGCGGCGAGCGTGCGGCCCAGCCACTGCATCACCGCCTTGATCATCGACTTCTTGGCATCGCGCCACGCGCTCAGCAGCTCGCGCAGCTCGGCCATGTCCTTGGCGGCACCGCTATCCTCCAGCCCCAGCCGGGCGAGCGCGCGGTTCGCGCCCACGGTGCCCGCCTCCTCGGCAATGGCGCGGAGCGTGGTCAGCTCGGCGCCTTCGTTCTCGGCCTGCGCGATCAGCTGGCCGAGCATCGTTCCATCGGTCATGGCAACCCCACCATCTTGCGTTTCTCTTCGCTCGTCAGGAAGTCGGCGCCCGCGACCTGCCGCCACAGCAGCTCGCGCTCCTCGGCCAGCGCCGTCACCCGATCGAGATCGACCGCGAGCGCGGCGCCCGGAAACCAGGCGCCCAGCCCCTGCGCCAGCCCGCCGAGCAGATGCTCGGCCATCGGCAGGATCGCGAGCCGCCACAGCGCGCGATTGGCCTCGCGGTAATTGGCGTAAGCCGCGTCGCCGGGCAGCCCGAGCAGCATCGGCGGCACCCCGAAGGCCAGCGCGATCTCGCGCGCCGCCGCCGCCTTCAGCCCCACGAAATCCATGTCGGCGGGCGTGAGGCTCATCGCCTGCCATTTGAGTCCGCCCTCGAGCAGCATCGGCCGCCCGGCATTGGCGGCGCCGGCGAACCCGGCCTCCATCTCGTCCTTCAGCCGGGCGAACTGGTCGGGTGCCAGCGCGGAGCCGTCGCCGGGATCATAGACCAGCGCCCCGCTCGGCCGGGCGGCATTGTCGAGCAGCGCCTTGTTCCACCGCGTCGCTGCATTGTGGATCGCGATCGCGCCCGCCGCGGCATCCAGGCAGCCCAGGCCATAATGGTCGTCGGCCGGATGGAAGGCGCGCAGATGCAGGATCTGCGGCCGTCCGCCATCGTCCGCCGCCAGCCGGGCGACATGCTCGCCGACCCGGTAGCGATAGGCGACCGGCCAGCCGGCGGCATCGGGCTCCACCGTCACCCGCTCGGGCCGCAGCGCATAGAGGTCGCGCACCTGCCCCGCCGCGTCGGTCAGCAGCTGGACATAGGCGTTGCCGTGGAGCAGCAGCTGCGCCGCCAGCGTCTCGAGCAGCCGCTGCCCGCCCGACGGGGCGGAGACCAGCGCCACCAGCGCCGGATCGGTGCCACCAAGCGGCGCCCCGCCCACGCCCTCGGCGACCAGCCGCACCGCGCGCTGCGCCACCGGGTTCTGGCAATAGCCCTCGCGCAGCTGCACCTCGTAGCTGCGCGGCCAGTCGCCGAAGCTGCCCCAGCCGCCGCGCGCCAGCGCCGGCCGCTGCCCGTCGCGCGCGGCCTTCCGCCCGAACCACTTCATCGCGCCAGCTCCGCGGCGCTGAGCCTGCCGTCGTGATCGAGGTCGCGCGCCCAATAGGCCGCGGTGAGGCTCGCGCGCATCCCGTCCCAGAAGCCGCCGGGGAGCTTGGCCGGCGGGAACACCCGCGCCACCAGCGCCTGCACCTCGGCGGCATCGAGCATGCCGTCGCCGTCGCGGTCGCCCGCCGCGACGGTCACGCCGGCGCCGACGGCGATCCCCGTCCGCGCATCGAGCGCGCACGCG
Source organism: Sphingomonas sp. (assembly GCA_030824725.1). Taxonomy (GTDB): domain Bacteria; phylum Pseudomonadota; class Alphaproteobacteria; order Sphingomonadales; family Sphingomonadaceae; genus Sphingomonas. The sequence goes on along the minus strand of JAPJRE010000374.1, from coordinate 83 downwards.
CCCGTCAGCAGGGCGAGCAGCCCCGCAGCCATGCAGTTTCGCATTGGATGTCTCCTATCGGATCAAAAGCCCCTCCCCTTCAG
>JAPJRE010000373.1 GCA_030824725.1 Sphingomonas sp. | reverse complement strand
GAAATATCACGATTACGACAGCGAAATCAGCGACTTACTTGGAGAATGTGGGGTAGAACGCATCCATGTCGATGTGCAGGATCTTGCGAGGGGGCGGGGCGGCCATGGCACGGCTATACCGCCGATCGAACGAATGGGGAACATGCTTTGCGGCACAAGCCATTGTGAAGGCATGTTCGCAGCGGCTACAAAGGAGCCATGTCGATCCTCGTCCGCCGCTTCGCCTTGCTGATCGCCTGCCTGTTCTGGAGCCTTCCCTCTCAAGCAAAGACCATCCTGTTCATCGGCAACAGCTTCACCTTCGGCGCCAACTCGCCAGTGATGCGGTACCGGCCCGATCTGGTGACCGACCTTAATCACGGGGGGATCGGCGGCGTGCCGGCGCTGTTCCGGACCTTCGCGATGGAAGCCGGGCTCGACTGGCAGGTGAGCGTGGAAACTTCTCCCGCCAAGAACCTCGCCTGGCATCTGGCCAATCGGCGCGCGGTGATCGACCGGCGTTGGGATGCGGTGGTGCTCCAGGGCCTGAGCGTGCTCGATGCGGAGCGGCCGGGCGACCCCACCCGGCACCTCGCCGCGGCGCGGGCGCTGGCGGCGCTGTTCCACGCGCGCAACCCGGCGGCGCAGGTCAGTCTCGTCGCCACCTGGTCGCGCGCCGATCAGACCTACCGCCTTCCCGGCCGGTGGCATGGCCAGTCAATCTTCCGGATGGCCGAGGATCTGCTTGCCGCAAATCGACTGGCGCTGGCGCCGGGCTATGGCATCCGGACCGTGCTGCCCGTCGGCACCGCCTGGAACCGGGCGATCCGCGATGGGCTCGCCGATCCGAATCCCTATGACGGCGTGGCCTTTGGCCAGGTAAACCTGTGGACCTGGGACCAGTATCACGCCAGCGCCGAGGGCTATTATCTGGAGGCCCTGGTCGAATTCGGGGCGATCACCGGCCGCGATCCGCGGACGCTGGGCCCGACCGAGCGCGCAGCCCGCGATCTCGGCATCAACCCCGACGTCGCCCGGCGGCTGCGCGACATTGCCGCCGCCGAGCTGGCGGCTCAGCGGATGGGCGGCGCCGCATAATAGTCCGGCGCGCCGTCCAGCCGCACATCGATCCGGTCGAGCAGGAAGCCGGGGCCCATCGCGAAGACTTCGATCCTGTGGGCACCGGCGGCGAGCAGGCCGAGCTTGCGCGTGCGGATGGCGGTGTTGGAGAGGACATTGGCCTTCCACTCGTCGCTGCGGCCATGGGTCTCGTAATCGAGCATGGTGATCGCGCCGCCATCCACCCGCACGCCGATGCGCAGCTTGTTCGCCGAGGTGAGCGCGTGGACCGGCACCGCGACGATCCTGAGCTCGGCATCGCCCTTGTTGCCCAGCACGAAGGGCAGGACCAGCGGGGCGGTAGCATCGGTCTTGTCGCTGGAGGGCAGGTCGAGCCTGCTGCGCAATACCGCGCCGCGCGAGCCTAGCTCGGCGATCCGCTCCCACGGCGTGCCGGCGAGCTTCAGGTTGGCCGGGGTCAACGAGATGATGTGGTTCACCTCCGGCGTCGCATCCCCGGCGGGGAAGGGCTGGAGCACCGGCTCCAGATAGACCATCGCGCCGTTGCAGCGGATCTTGCCGGCGGCGATCGGGCCCTTGCCGTCATAGTTCACTGCGACGCGCACCTCGTAGCCGTTGCTCGCGTCGAGCCGGCCGGCGCGGGCGGAGAGTTCGACGCCTTTCAGCCCCTCGACCGTCCAGTCGCTCACCGCGCCCTTGCCGTACACGGTCATGTACCGCGTCTCCGCCTTGCCGGGGGCGAAGGCGAGCGCGCGGGCATCGGCGCCACATGGTGCGACGGGCGCGAGATCGATCTTGGGATAGGGCGGTTCGGCGAACACGGCGAGCTGGCGCGGGGCCATGTCCATGATGCCGCGCCACTTGCCGCCATTCTGGGCATTATAGGCGGCGGTATCGGCGACGATGGTCTGGTGCGCGGCGCGGGCTTGCTCCGCGAGCGCATTGGCACTGGCACGGCCCTGGCGGGCATAGAGCGCGGCAAGATCGAGCTTGAGGTTGCGCTCGTTGAGCTTGGCGGCGCCACGCACCGGGTAGAGGACCAGCTGGAAGAAGGCGTCGCGGCGATCGGCGGGCATCGTCGCGGACAGCGCTTCGGCCTTGTCGAGCAGCGCCTGGTAGCGGGCGATCCGCGCCTCTGCCTCGTCGCCGCCGGAACGGACATAGTCGCCGATGCGGATCGGGGTCTCGGGCTCGACGGTGCTGAAGCCCATGAACTCGGGCTTCCGCTCCCAGGCGAGATCGTAATAGTCCATCAGCACGTCGGCGACGGCGGGGCCCTGTGCCCCGAACTGTTGCATGGCCCAATCGGTGAGTTGTGCGCGCACCGGCTTGTTCAACAGCTTTGCGTCGAAGGCGATGTCGAGGAAATAGCTGGTCAGCACCTCGCCCGGCTTGATGTCGCCGACATTGACCACCCAGAGCTTGCGCGTGCCCGTCTGCCAGGCGCGGTCGAGCTGCTCGCGGATCAGTCCGGGATGGGTGGTGGCGAGCCACAGATAGTCGTGCGGCCGGCCCCAATAGCTGATGTGGTAATAGAGGCCCGAGCCGCCCTTACGCGCGCGCTCGGCGGCGGTGGGCAGCTGGCCGAGATAGCCGTAATTGTCCTCGGGCCAGACGAGCGTCACGTCCTCGGGCACCTTGAGGCCGCTGCGATAGACGTCGAGCACTTCCTTGTAGAGCGTCAGCACCTGCGGCACCTGGTCGGCTGGCTTGCCCTGCGCGGTGGCGAGCAGGCCGCGCTGCAGGTCGATCGCCTGGCTGGTGGCGGCGAGCGCCTGTTCGGGGCTCCTGGCGCCTTCCAGCGCGGAGTCGTGCTTGCCGCGCAGGCCGATCGTGTAGACGTTCTCGTACGCCTTCACGTCGTCCACCCGGCGGCGCCAATAGTCGACCATGCGGTGGCGATTGGTGAAGAAGTTGAACGGCCCCTCGGTCTTCTCGTCCCACTCGCGGACATTGTTGCGCAGCATCGGTTCGGCATGCGAGGTCCCGACGACGATGCCGTAGGCCTTGGCCATCTCGGCATTGCCGGGGATCTGGTAGAAGGGCTTGGTGCTTTCGTGCATCGCCGGCCAGATCATGTTGGCCTTGAGCCGCCACATCAGCTCGAAGACTCTCGCGTAGGTCTTGGGGCCGATATCGCCGGTCTCGGGCTCATAGGTCTTGGCCGCCCAGGGCTGGAGGCCCCAGTCCTCGTCGTTGAGGAAGATGCCGCGATACTGGACCGACGGCGCGTCGGAGAGCAGCCGGCTGCCGTCGACCACCAGCCGGTCGGCATGGCGCGGCGCGACGTCCGCCCACCATTCCCAGGCCGAAATGCCGATCGCGCGGCTGAGGTCCACCGTGCCCCAGATGGCGCCGCGTTGGTCGGAGCCGGCGATCAGGAGGTAGGACCGGCCCCGATGCTGCTTTGAGGGGACGAGGGCGCGGATATAGCGTTCCCACTGGCCGTTCAGCGCGGCGAGGTCGACCTTCGCATCGGCCGCCACGGTGCGGACGAGGGCGGAATCCTTCTGGCCGATGACGACGCAGAGCTTGGTGCAGGCGGCGAGGTCGCTTGCTACCAGCGGCGTCTTCCCCGCGCGCTTGCCGATGTCGCGGGCAAGCAGTTCGCCGGCGAGCTTGGCCGAGGTCGCGTCGTCATGGACGATGGCCGCGGTGGTGCGGCCGTCGAACAGCACCGCCTGCTGGGCATGGGCGGTGACGGGGAGGGCGAGGAGAGCGGGCAGGGCGAGATAACGCATGTCCGGCTTGAAGCATGGCGAAGGCCGGAAGGGAATCCCTTCGAGCAAACGTTCCCTCCCGCTTGCGGGAGGGGCTAGGGGAGGGGCTGATGTGGAAGAAGCGCTGTTAGTGCCCAGCCCCTCCCCCGACCCCTCCCGCAAGCGGGAGGGGTCGGGGGA
>JAPJRE010000372.1 GCA_030824725.1 Sphingomonas sp. | reverse complement strand
ACCGAAGAGCGCCACGAGTTCGATTCGGCCACGCTGCCGATCGACCTGCAATGGCTGCGCACCCCCGAGCCCGACCGCATCTTCAGCCTCACCGCACGGCCCGGCCATCTCCGCCTCTTCGGGCGCGAGACGATCGGCAGCGTGTTCACCCAGGCGCTGGTCGCGCGGCGGCTCCAGGCCTTCTGCACCTCGACGACGTGTGTGCTCGACTTCGAGCCGCAGGACTTCCAGCAGGCGGCAGGGCTCGTCGCCTATTACAACGGCACCAAGTTCCATTACCTGCATGTCAGCCATGACGAGGCGGTGGGCCGCCATCTCCGGGTGATGACAGCGCTGCCCGACGCCCCCCAGGGCGACGCCTTCACCGCGCCGATCCCGCTGCCGGCGGGTCCGGTCGAGCTGCGCTGCGAGGTTGATTACGAGCGGCTGCGGTTCGGCTACCGGATGGGGGGAGCGGAGCGCTGGGAATGGCTCCCCGAGCTGTTCGACGCCTCGATCCTCTCCGACGAGGCGAGCGCGCCGGGCCTGCCCAACTTCACCGGCGCGTTCATCGGCATGGCCTGCCAGGACATGGGTGGCATGGGGATGCCTGCGGACTTCGACTGGTTCGCGTATCGGGAGCGGGAGTTTGTGGTGGATCCGACGGCGGGAGAGTTTCAGTAATGACCGTTGCTGAACTGATCACGAATAGGGTGCCGGCGCAACAAATTTGACCTTGCGCGATGATGTGGGCACGCGCAAAGAATGGAAAATAATACCCTGTTCCGAGACCAGCCATGACGGGACACCTCCCCTACCATTTCGACAGTACAGCTGACCCGACGTTATATCACTACACCGATTTGTTAGGCGCCAAAGCCATACTCGCCAGTCAGTCGTTTAGGCTGTCTGAGTTTACCGCGATGAATGATCCTTCCGAATTTGCATTCGCTAAAGAAAAGTTTAACGCGCTTCTAGATAAAAATTCGCCACATCTGGATTTAATTCCGCATTATGTTCTTGCCCAAACTTTCGACGAACTAGAAGAGGCCACCGGCCTCCTTCTGGGCTCGCTGACGACACGGGACAACGATCTTACTCAGTGGCGACTCTATGGTGATAATGGGCAAGGATGCGTGCTCGGCCTTGACGCAGCATACCTGGAGCACGACGCTGGCGTCAGGATCTGCCGCATTATGTACGATCCCGACATCGTTAGCACATTATTCGAATCAATGATCACCGCGCTCCAAGAACAATGGAACGAAGACCAGTCAGACCTCGCAACACTTCAGGACTTCGCTCGTCGCGTCGTGATGGATATGTTCACAATCAAGCACCCTGCTTACGCGGACGAGCGGGAAGTTAGAATATCAAGAATGTTGATTAGAGCCAATGACGCTTATGCCGATCCCGGTGGCAATGCGAGCGATGGCGCCCGGGTTCAGCCAACTAACGTGCTGGTTCGCAAGGGACGTTATGGCGACGTTGCCTATATCGCACTACCGTTAAATCTGAGAGGCACCAGCGCAATCAAGTCAGTTGGATTCGGCCCCCGCGTGTCCGACGAAGCCTTCGATGCAGCAAAATCCAAGTTCGAGAACGCAGGCATAAAGCTCTGGCGTTCGAACATTCCCTACCGCTGAGCCGATCATCAAATCACCACTTAGTCAATTTAAGTGGCAGCGGACCTTCCTCCCCTACAATACTGCCGCTAAATACGAGAAATTGAACGATAGGCGCGACGCTGCTTTAGACACCTCCTGCCCCTGAACGCCCTACTTCCCCTCGCGCAACATGCTCGCCCGCCGTAGCCGCGCTTCCAGATCCTCCACCATCCGTTCCCGGCTGCGGAACGCATGCTGCAGGTCGCGCTGGCCGAGCGGCATCAGGAATTCGCAGCCATGGCGCTGGCCTTCGCGCCATACCACCCGCGCCTCGCGCGCGCCGGCGCCGGACATGCCGATCCAGATCAGCGTGCCCTCGGGCAGTTCGACATCGGCCTTGAACAGGAAGCCGGTGCGCGAGAAATTCTCGACCACCGCGTCGAACGGGCGGCCGTCCATGCCGCGCACGGTGGTTTCCCGATTCACCAGGAAGCGCACCGCTCCACGCGCATCCATGCTTCCCCACACTTCCAGCCTCGCGACGAGCACCAGCACCTGTTCCCTTGCCCCAGACCTCCACACCTACCGCAATCGGGGTTAACGGCTGACCAACGCGCCGCCGCTTCTTGACGCGGCGCAGCATCGCTGCCATATGCGACATCACGACGAGGCATTTACATGCAGCGTGATCGGCGGCGCGCCCCAAACGGGAACCTGCTCCGCTAGGCTCTGCTTCGTCGCTTATCGGCTTCCCAAATCACGCGGGGCGTCACTTGTTGACCCCGCCTTCGCGTGCGCCCTTTGAAGATGCGTGCGCGCCGGCCGCATCCATAAGGTATTCCCATGTTGTTCAAAGACCTCGGCCTTTCCGAGACCGTCCTCGCTGCGCTTTCGGCGAAGGGCTATAATGAGGCTACGCCGATCCAGGCGCAGTCCATCCCCGCGCTGCTCGAAGGCCGCGACCTGCTCGGCATCGCCCAGACCGGCACCGGCAAGACCGCCGCGTTCATGCTCCCCTCGATCGACCGCCTTGTCGCCAGCGGCAAGCGTGCCCAGCCGCGCGGCTGCCGCATGCTGGTCCTCGCGCCGACCCGCGAGCTCGCCGCGCAGATCGCCGACAATGCCAAGCATTATGCCAGCGGCACCGGCCTGCGCATCGCCACCGTGTTCGGCGGCACCTCGGTCCACAAGAACAAGACCGACCTGGCGCGCGGCGTCGACATCCTCGTCGCCACGCCGGGCCGCCTCGTCGACCTGCTCGACCAGTGCTACATGATCCTGCTCGGCATCGAGATCCTGGTGCTCGACGAAGCCGACCAGATGCTCGACCTCGGCTTCATCCATGCGCTGCGCCGCATCGTGAAGGAACTGCCGGCCAAGCGCCAGTCGCTGTTCTTCTCGGCGACCATGCCCAAGTCGATCCGCGAACTGGCCAGCCAGTTCATCCACAACCCGGTGGAAGTGAAGGTGACTCCGGTCGCCACCACGGCGGAGCGCGTCGAGCAGTTCGTCACCTATGTGAACCAGACCGAGAAGCAGGCGCTGCTGACGATGCAGCTGCGCAACCTCGAGATCGACCGCGCGCTGATCTTCACGCGCACCAAGCATGGCGCCGACCGTGTCGTGCGGCTGCTCGCCGGCAACGGCATCGCCGCCAACGCGATCCACGGCAACAAGAGCCAGCCGCAGCGCGAGCGGGCGCTGGGCGAGTTCCGCTCGGGCAAGGTCAAGCTGATGGTGGCGACCGACATCGCCGCGCGCGGCATCGACGTGTCGGGGGTGAGCCATGTGTTCAACTTCGAGCTGCCCAACGTGCCGGAGCAATATGTCCACCGCATCGGCCGCACCGCGCGCGCCGGCGCCGACGGCATCGCGATCAGCTACTGCGCCGATGACGAGCGTCCGTACCTGAAGGACATCGAGCGGCTGACCCGCCAGAAGCTCACCGTGCAGCCGCTGCCGGAGAACTTCATGGCCGAAGCCGACAAGATCAAGGCGACCCGCTCGCCGATGCCGGCAAGCCGCGACGAGCAGAACGGCCGCAACGGCCGCGCGATGCAGCATGCCCAGGGTCGTCGCGGCGACGGCCAGCCGGGCGGTCGCGGTCGCGGCGGTCCGCGCGGCGATGCGCCGCGCGGTGGCGAGCAGCGCCGGGCCGAGGGCGGTCCGCGCAGCGACCAGCCGCGTCGCGCGGAAGGTGCCGGCCATGCCGGGGCCGGGGCCGGTCGCGGTCCGGGTGCGCCCAAGCGCAAGTTCAACGCGCGTCCGGCCGGCAGCGGCCAGGGTCGCCCCGGCAGCAATCGCGGCCAGGGCGGCGGCGGTCAGGGCCGCGCGCGCTGATACCTAAAACTCCTCCCCGGAACGGGGAGGGGGACCGCGCGGCGCAGCCG
>JAPJRE010000371.1 GCA_030824725.1 Sphingomonas sp. | reverse complement strand
GAATTCACCAAGTGCCATGGCTCGGGCAACGACTTCCCGCTGATCGACGCGCGCGCGTTGACGCTGTCCGAAGCCGACTGGGCGACGCTCGCCCGCCTGCTCGCCGATCGTACCGGGCCGGTGGGCGGCGACGGCCTGCTCGCGCTGGTACCGGGCGACGACGCCCACGCCTTCGGCATGCGGATGTGGAATTCGGACGGTTCCGAGGCCGAGACCTGCCTCAACGGCCTGCGCTGCACCGCGCGGCTCGGCTTCGACCTGTTGGGGCTGGACGCCGCGCAGGTGAAGCTCAAGACCAGCTCGGCCCGCGTTTCGCGCGATCCCGAGATCGCCTCCGGCGTCGCGACGATCCGCACGCTTGTGGGGCCGAACTCGACCCGCGCCGCCGATGTCGGCCTGGTCGGTGCGCCCGAGCAGGTGCGCGACGCGCCCATCGACGGCCTGCCCAATGTGCGCGCGTTCACCGCGGTGGCGATGCCCAACCCGCATCTGGTGACCTTTGTCGACCAGGTCGACGAGGCCGAACTGGTGGCACTTGGGGAATGGTGCGAACGCCGTCCGGCGCTGCTGCCGGCGCGCGCCAATGTCTCGTTCGTGGAGGTGCGCGGCCCGACCCGGCTGTTCGTCCGCACCTTCGAGCGCGGCGTGGGGCTTACGGACAGCTGCGGCAGCGCGATGGCGGCCTCGGTACTCAGCGCCGCGCTGACCGGCCGCGTCCCCTTCGGCACGCCGATCGAGGTGTTCAACCGCGGCGGCATGGTCCGCGGTCAGGCCGAGGCGGACACGCGGGTGATGCTCTCCGGCAATGCGACCTTCGAGGTGGAACGGGCGGTGGAGGTGGATTTCGTCGCCGGCATGCTCGGCGCGGTGGAGACGCTGCACGATCGCGGCGAGGAACGCGCGGCATGGGAGGCGATGGTCGCCGGACTGGCGGGCTGAGCGCCGACAAGCGCCCAGCCCAACCCGTTCAGGCCCGCGCGAGGGCCCGCGTCTTGCGGCGCATCGTCGCGCCGACCATGCCGAAGCCGGTGATCAGGATTGCCCAGCTCGCCGGTTCGGGCACCGGGGAAATGGTGAAATTGGTGAGGCCGAAGTCGATCGTACCCACCTGGTTGATCGGCGCGAGGTCGCCGTCATAGCCGGCCGGCGGCGTTTCGGTCCAATTGATCTCGGCGTAGGCGCAGCATCCGTCGATGTTGGCGTCCTTGCCAATCGAGAAATCGAGAATGTTCTTCTTGGGATCATCGACGCTCAGGTTCGTGTCGATGCCGAGCCCGCCGCCATAATATTCCAGCATCATCGTCGATGAGATGTTTCCGAGCGTGCAGTTGCCGTAAGGCTGATAGGCGGTGTTGCACTGTTCCTGGAGGATCGGCTTGGCGATCTGTACCATCGCCGGAAGCACCAGCTGGTTGATGTCGACGGTGAGGAGCTTATAGATGCTGAAAAAGCCCCAGTCCTCGTTGGGAATGGTCAGCCAGCGCAGGTCCAGCTCCATGAAGGACTTCGCCGCTGAGACGCCGTCCACCTTCGTGGCGAACGTCGCGCCGATCCTGGTCTTGGATTCGAACGTGGCGAACGCATCGCCGGCGCCGCCGCCCGATCCGATCGTTGTGATGACGGTCGGATCATTGACGATCGCCTGGAACGACATCGTACCCTGCTTGGGCGCTCCAGGCATATAGCTGGTATAATAGTTTCCGGTCATCGTGATCTTGTACGGCTTGGCCTCGGCAGCAGTGCCGAGCAGCAGCGTGGCGGCAATCAGCGCGATTCGTAGCATGGGTCCCCCCCTGTTGGATGGTCGAGGACGCAACCGTACCGCCTGCTGCACGACGGGCAACATGGTTAACGTTTGTATACCTATGGCTTGTCGCAGGTATCTCAGGTTTTTTCGGGACAGGTTGCGGCTTGTCGCTGCGCCAACGCGCGCGATACGGGCCAGCGATCTTCCGGTTGGTTTTGAGCGGGTCGACGTCTGTGACTGGTCCGTGGCAGGCGTGAAGCGATAACCAAATAGGATAAAGGACCTTGACATCGTCACGCTCTTGTGGCACAAAACAGGAACGCTGAAGAATTGCGAGTCGCCGAGGGCGGCGCTGCTGGACGGGCCGGGCACCTGGGTGCTGCGGCCCGTTCTCGTTTTCGGGAGAGCGCGAATGGCACTTACGATCGCTTCGGGGAACCAGCGGCGGCGGCAGATGCGAAGCGTGTCGGATCGTGGCTGGACGCGCGAGAAGCGGCAGGCTTTCCTCGATATGCTTGCAGTGACCTGCAATGTCAGCCTCGCTTGCGCGGAGGCAGGTATGTCGAAACCCGGCGTCTACGCGCTGCGTCGGCGTGATCCGGAATTCGCCCGGCTTTGGCGCGACGCGCTGCTGATGGGCTATGATCGGCTCGAGGAACGGCTGCTGCGGCGGGCCGGTGCGGGCGTCAATGATGTCGAATTCGGCACCGGCGACGTTCCCGAGGAACCGCTGGACGCCGAACTGGCGCTCAACCTGCTGCGCAACCATCGCCCGACCGTGGAGGGGCGGCGCAAGCGCCTCGGCGGCGAGATCCACCGCATCAGCCGCGAGGAGGCGCAGGCGGCGCTCGCCAAGCGGCTGGATGCGCTGGAGAAGCGGCTGAAGGCAGAGCAGGGCAAATGAGCGATCCGCTGGAGCGGCTGGCGCTGCTGCCGCGCAAGGAGCGCGACCGGATGCTGGAGCGCATGTCCGACAGCGAGCTCCGGGTGTTCAACGAATGGTGGGAACGCTGGGCGCATGAAGGCCAGTTCTGGCCCGACGGCGACTGGCGGGTGTGGCTGATCCGCGCCGGCCGCGGCTTCGGCAAGACGCGGGCGGGGGCTGAATGGGTCAGCCAGATGGCGCGCGACGTGCCCGGTGCCCGGATCGCGCTGGTCGGCGCGACGATCGAGGATGCGCGGCGGGTGATGGTGGAGGGCCCTGCCGGGCTGCTCGCGCTGGGGCGGGAGGGCGAGACGCTCGACTGGCGGTCGACCGCGGGCGAGCTGGTGTTCGGATCGGGCGCCCGCGCGCTGGTCTATTCGGCCGAGGCGCCGGAGAAACTTCGCGGGCCCGAGCACGACTTCGCCTGGGCGGACGAGCTGGCGAAATGGTCGGCGAGCACCGCCGACGCGGCCTGGGACAATCTGATGATGGGCATGCGTCGCGGCGAGAAGCCGCGGGTGGTGGTGACGACGACGCCGCGCCCGGTGAAGCTGATGCGGCGGGTGATGGCGATCCCGCCCCCGGACCTGCACGAGACGCGGGGGCGGACCCGCGACAATATCCATCTGCCGCGCAGCTTCGTCGAGGCGATGGTCGCCGAATATGCCGGCACCCGGCTGGGGCGGCAGGAGCTGGACGGCGAGATGATCGACGATGTCGCGGGCGCCTTGTGGCCGCGCGCGCTGATCGAGCGGCAGCGCCGCGCGGTGGCGGTGCCGCTGGTGCGGGTGGTGGTCGGGGTCGATCCGCCGGCCGGGACCGAGGGCGATGCCTGCGGGATCGTAGCGGTCGGGCTGGGCGCGGACAAGCACGGCTATGTGCTCGCGGACGCGAGCGTCGTGGGGCTCAGCCCCGAAGGCTGGGCGGCGGCGGTGGCGGACTGCGCCGCGCGGTTCGAGGCCGAATGCGTGGTGGCGGAGAAGAACCAGGGCGGCGCGATGGTGGGAAGCGTGCTGCAGGCGGCGGACAGCGCGCTGCCGCTCCGGCTGGTCCATGCCAGCCGCGGCAAGTCCGCCCGCGCCGAGCCGGTCGCGCTGCTCTACGAGCGCGGGCTGGTGTGGCACGCGGGCGTGTTCGCCGCGCTGGAGGCGGAGCTGGCGGGGCTGCAGGCGAGCGGTGGGTATGAAGGGCCGGGGCGTTCGCCCGACCGGGCGGATGCGCTGGTCTGGGCGGTGACCGAGCTGATGCTGGGGCGCCGCGGCAAGGCGGCGGTGCGGGTGGTGTGACGGCGCGTCGCTAAGCCCC
>JAPJRE010000370.1 GCA_030824725.1 Sphingomonas sp. | reverse complement strand
TTGCGCAGCAGCAGCAGCTCGTCGGGACCGAACAGGCACAGGCCCTGATGCATATTCTCCAGCGCCGCGTCGAGGTGACGATGCGCCTCGGCGATACGGTCCTGGTCGAGCTTGTAGCGCGTCATGTCGCGGGTGATCTTGGCGAAGCCGAGAGCGCGCCCGTCCTCGTCCCGGATGCGTTCGATTGTGACATGCGCCCAAAATTGCGTGCCATCCTTGCGCAGGCGCCAACCCTCACCGGTGAACTTGCCCTCGCGGGCTGCCGTGGCGAGCGCCGCCTCAGCTTCGCCGGCAGCGCGGTCCTCCGCAGTGTAGAATCGCGACAAATGGCTACCTATCACCTCGGCTTCGGCATAACCCTTCAGCCGCGCAGCACCGGTATTCCAGTTGGCGACGCGACCCTGCGTGTCCAGCATGTAGAGCGCACAGTCCGAGATGCCTTTGGCGAGGATGCTGAACTGGCGCTCGCTCGCCGCGATCGCGGCCCCGGCACGCCGCGCGATCCACCAGCTGCCGAGGCACACCGCCAGCAGCGCCACGGTGATGATCGCCAGCACGACCGACATAGAGCGCGGCGAGAGGATGGCGCCCGCGGCCTCGCGCTGCCACGGGATCAGGTGAATTGCCGTCATCCCGGTGAAGTGCAGGCTCACCACGGCGACAGTCATCAGCAGCGCCGCGACCAGCCCCGAGGCCAATGTGCGGCCGCGCACCGTCCAGTACAGCCCCGCGGCAAACGGCACCAACCCCAGCAGCACCGAAAGAACGATGTAGCCGGGACTCCAGCGGATATGTGCCGGCATGTCGATCGCAGCCAGCCCGGTATAGTGCATTGCCGCGATGCCGCCGATCGCAATCAGGCTCGCGGCGACGATGCGGGTGTTGCCGGCCTGACGCTCGACAAACAGGAACGCAGCGAGCATCGCCGACGCGACGATTCCCAGCGACGCCGCCGACAGCGCAATCGAGAAGCCGAACTGGAAGCCGGGGTCGTAGCCCAGCATGGCGATGAAGTGGGTGGCCCAGATGCCGAACGCGGTCGCCAGCGCACCGCCCGCCTTCCAGCCCAGGATGCGGCGGCGCGCGCGGATGGCCTGGCGCAGCATCAGCGCCGCCGTGAGCGTCGTCATCAGGCACGTGGCGGCGGCGAGGGCCACCAACCGAAGGTCGTGCTGGCCGGAGATGCAGTAGGCGATGGCGAACATGGTACCTCGTGGATGTTGCACCTACCTACGCATCATATGTTAACGCCTTCTCCCACAACGCATTTTGCACCGTGAACGGCGCGACCCGCGCGTGCCCTTATGATGGGCCCTATGTTTCCCATTTGTTCGATTTAGCAGAGATCAAGATCTGCAGTTGCTGGCCGCGGCCCGTCCAGCGACCAGCCCTCAGCCGGCGAGCACGCCCAGCCGCACCAGTTCGGCGCGGAATGCATCAGCGCCGGTGAACACCACGCCGTGGATGCCCTGCCCCCGCGCCGCCTCGACGTTCACCGGCAGATCGTCGACGAACACCGCGTCCGGACCCTGCAGTCCGAATCGCTTCAGCGCCAGCGCGTAGATGGCGGGATCGGGCTTCACCAGCTTCTCGTCGCCCGAGACGACGATGTCCTGGAAGCGGCCGAACAGCCATTCCACTTCCGGCATCCAGTCGCGCCAGAACTCGCCGGAAAAGTTGGTGATGCCGAACAGCGCGATGCCCGCCGAATCGAGTTCCTCGACCAGCTCGGCCATGCCGGGGATCGGCGGACCCAGTTGGTCGCCGAACTGCGGCCCCCAGAGCGCGATCTTGTCGGCATGCTCGGGGTACAGCGCGCTCAGCTCCGCCGAGGTCTCGGCGAAGGGGCGGCCAGCGTCATGCTGGAAATGCCATTCCTTGGTGACGACCTGCGACAGAAACGCGTCGAGCGCCTGCTCGGTGTCGAACAGGCGCTCGTACAAACGCCGCGGTTCCCAAGGGAAAAGAACGTTGCCGACGTCGAAGATAACGGCGTGCGGCGCAGTCCCCACGTATGGGCTCAGCCCTGACGTGCCTTGAAACGCTTCTGCGTCTTGTTGATCACGTAGATCCGGCCACGGCGGCGGATCACGCGGTTGTCGCGGTGCCGCCCCTTGAGCGACTTCAATGAATTGACGATCTTCATGACCGATTCGCTTCTCAAATTATCTGGAATGCCGGAAAGAGCGGCTCGCCTATAAGCGCGGGGCCGGGAAGTCAAGGCCGCGTGTGTCCCGTGCCGCCGATATGCAGCCGAACGCCGCGCTCGAACGTTCCGTCGCCGATGGGACCCGCAAATCCGCTCGACCCGGCCCATGCCGGCAGGATAGATCCATTGCGCCCACGAAACAGGAGTGCGTGTTCGTGAATCCGTATCTGCGTCTTGCCCTGCTCGCTACCCTGCCCGCGCTCGCCGCCGGCTGCACCGCTACCGGCGCCCGCCCGCCGATCGACGTCACCCGCTATCATCTGAGCGAGCCGTTCGAGCGCACCACCGTCAGCGTCGTGCCGATGTCCGGCGCGATGGACGTCACACCCGAATTCCGCGCCTATGCCGATGCGGTGCAGGCGGAGCTGAACAAGCAGGGCTATGTCCCCGCCACCAGCGATCGCCCGGCGGGCTATATCGCCTCGGTCTCGTTCACCCGTGCCTCGCGCGGCGTGGTCCGCGAACCCTCGCCGGTGTCGGTGGGTCTGGGCGGCGGCAGCTTCGGCGGCGGCCGGGGCGGCGGCGTCGGGCTGGGCGGCGGCATTTCCTTCGGCATCGGCAAGCGCAAGCAGAACGAGATCCTCGTCTCGCAGCTCTGGGTGCAGCTCCGCCGCCGCGCCGGCGAAAACGTGATCTGGGAGGGCCGCGCCGAGACCACCGGCGTCGGCATCAAGGACAACCAGCCCGCCGCCACCGCGCAGCGACTCGCCGCCGCGCTGTTCAAGGACTTCCCCGGCGAGTCCGGGATCACTACGACGGTCAAATGAGCATTCAGATCAGCGCCGCGTTCGACAGCGGCAATATCCGCGTGGTCGCCATCGACGGCGACCGGGTCGACTGCGAGATCGTCCTCGATCACCAGTCGGACTTTTTCCAGTGGTTCCACTTCCGCGTCGCCGGCGCGAAGGGGCGGACGCTGACCTTCCGCATCCTCAATGCGGGCAGCTCGGCCTACCCCTTCGGCTGGCCGGGCTACAAGGCGCGCTGGTCGGCGGACCGCGAATCGTGGCGGATGACCGAGACGGACTATGCCGACGGCATCCTCAGCTTCACCCATCACTTCCAGACGGACCTCACCTGGTTCGCCTATTTTGCCCCCTATTCGATGGAGCGGCACCACGACCTGGTCAGCCGCATCGCGCTGCAGGAGGGCGTTACCCACCGCCAGCTGGGCGAGACGCTGGACGGCCAGCCGATCGACTGCCTGACGGTGGGCGAGGGTCCGAAGCAGGTGTGGCTCTATGCCCGCCAGCACCCGGGCGAGAGCATGGCCGAATGGTGGATGGAGGGCGCGCTTGAGTTCCTCACCGACGAGGACAATGCCGTCGCGCAGGCGCTCCGCACCAAGGCCACGTTCCACTGCGTGCCGAACATGAACCCGGACGGCTCGCGCCGCGGCCATCTGCGCACCAATGCGGCGGGGGTGAACCTCAACCGCGAATGGCACACCCCGACGCCCGAGCGCAGCCCGGAAGTGCTGGCGGTGCGCAATGCGATGGACGCGACCGGCGTGACCTTCGCCATGGACGTGCACGGCGACGAGGCGATCCCGGCCAACTTCCTCGCCGGCTTCGAGGGCATCCCGAGCTGGACCGACGATCTCGGCGAGAAATTCTACGAATTCGGCCGGCGCCTCGCGGCGCACACCCCCGATTTCCAGACCGCGCTCGGCTATGACAAGTCACCCCCGGGCAAGGCCAATCTCGCCATGTCGACCAACCAGCTTGCCGAGCGGTTCGGCGCGGTGTCGATGACGCTGGAAATGCCGTTCAAGGACCATGA
>JAPJRE010000369.1 GCA_030824725.1 Sphingomonas sp. | reverse complement strand
CGCGCCCCGCCGCCTCGGCAAGCCCGGTGCCGGTACCCGGCGCGACCGTCACCACCCGGAACCGCCGCGTCTTGGCCATGCCGGGATAGCTGCCCTGGCGCGCGCCGATCGTCAGCGTGCCCGCCTTGTCGTCCAGCGCCAGCTCGATCGTCGCGCGCTCGCCACGGCGCCAGCCCTGGCCGTCGCCGGCATCGTCATAGAGGGTGAAGCGGCCATCGGCGCCGCGATAGACGCGCAGCTCGATCGGACGCTCGGGCGACTCGTCGGCATATTGGACCGGCGATCCCAGCGGCAGGATCGTCCCCGCCGCGACCTGCACCGGGATCTGGCCGATCGGCGCGGCAACCTGGAGGTTCGCGCCGCCCTTGTGCCGTGCACCGGTCCAGAAATCGATCCACTCGGTGCCGGCCGGGAGGTACACGCCGCGCGAGGTGGCGCCGGGCTCGATCACCGGGCTGACCAGCAGGTTGCGGCCGAACAGATATTGGTCGCGAAGGTCCTGCGCCGCGCGGTCCTGGGGGAAGACCATCCCCACCGGATAGAGGAAGGAGGCACCGCGATCCGCCACCTGCCAGCTCTGCGCATAGATAAAGGGCAGCAGCCGATAGCGCAGCGCCACCGCATCGAGCAGCGGCTGTCGGACGCTTTCGGGGAAGCTGTAGACCTCCTTGCCCTCGCCGGTCCCGTGGATGCGGAACATCGGGTTGAACACGGCGAACTGCAGCCAGCGGGTGAACAGCTCCTGATAGGCCGGATCCTTGGGGCTGCCGCCGAAAAAGCCGCCGATATCCGCCGACCAGAAGGGGTTGCCGGTCATCGAGAAATTGACGCCCGCCGGGATCTGCTTGGCGAACACGTCCCACCGCCCGCTGACGTCGCCCGACCAGGTAAAGGCGCCGTTGCGCTGCTGCCCCGCCCAGGCCGAGCGGGTGAGCAGCAGCGGGCGCTTGGCGGCATAGTCGGCGGCCATGCCGTCATGGACCGCGGTGGTGTGCATCAAGGGATAGGCGTTGAACACCAGCGCGCCCGGGCCGGCGGCGGTGTTCACCTCGGCCATCTCGCCCCAATGACCGCCCAGCTCGGCCTCGCTGCCGTCGAGCCAATAACCGTCGAACCCGGCCTTCCCCAGCCGATCCGAGATCTGCTTCCAGTAGAGCGCGCGGGCCCGGCTCGAGAAGGCATCGTACCAGCGGCCTTCGCCCGCCGGATACACATTGGGGTAGGTCTTGGGGTAGAGCCCGCCGATCGCGTCGAGCGCGCGTGTGTTCTCCAGCCCCACATCGAGCCGCGGCCAGACCGAGACGATGCTGTGCAGATTCTGCCGGTGCAGCGTGTCGAGCATCGCCTTGGGATCGGGATAGCGCGCCGGGTCCATCTCATGGCTGCCCCAGCGCCCCTCCGGCCAATATTGCCAGTCCTGCACCACCGCATCGAGCGGGATGCCGAGGCGGCGATACTCGGCCGCCACGCCCAGCAGCTCGGCCTGCGAGGCATAGCGCTCCTTCGACTGCCACAGCCCCCAGGCCCAGCGCGGCAGCAGCGAGGCGGCGCCGGTGAGCTGGCGATAGGCGCCGATCACCTGGTCGACATCGGGCCCGGCAAACAGGAAATAGTCGACGCCCTCGCCCGCCTGCGAACGGAAGAAGATGCGGTTGCCCGCCTGCGGGGTATCGACCGCGACCTCGGTCACCGAGGCATTGTTCCAGAACAGCCCGAAACCGGCGGGCGAGACCAGCACCGGCACGCCGACATCGGTGTTCGCCTGCTGCAGCCGGACGATATTGCCGCGATAGTCGAGCAGCCCGGCCTGGTGCTGGCCGAGGCCATAGACCGCGCGTCCCTCGGGTGCGGCGAAGACCATCCGCACGCTGCCCTCGGCATCGGGCGACCCGCCCAGCCGGCGGCGATACAGATCGGTCTCGCCGACCAGCGGCTTGTCGTCGGCGCCGAGCAGCGCCACCGCGCCGGTCTTGCGATCGACGCTGATCCGCATCGCCGGGGTGGCAAGCAGATAGCGTTCGGGCTGCTGGTCGAGCGTCCAGGCCACCTTTGCCGGCTGGCCGACCAACGCGAGATCGGGCGTGCGCTCGGCCCCTTCGCGCAGCATCGTCACGCGGAGGATGCGATCGCCCCAGATCGCGAGCGTCAGCACGCCCTGCGCGGTGCGGAAGCTGGCGCCGGTGGGGTTCTGCGCGAGCAGCGTCGCGCCCTCGGCGGCGGCAGCCTGGAGCGGCGCGGCCTGCGCGGCAAAACTCGGCGCAATGCTCGCGGCAAGCGCTGCCCCCAGCAGCAGAAGCGACTTGGCTTTCACGAACATTCTCTCCCCTGACGCGACCGTCTTGCCGCGATCTTGTCAGACAAGATGGAGTGCGCCTAGTCCTTTTTCCGGGTCTTTCGTGGCGGCGCGCGCAAGCCGGCGGCGATCGCCAGCCGTGCCCAGTCGCGCAGCGCGTCGGCATCGTCATAGGCGCCGGCGGGCGCGCGGCGATAGTTCATCACCATCGTCCGGCCCTTGGCGTCATAGGTGAAGCGATCCGCGCCCGCCGCGTCCCAGGCGGCGTCGCTTTCCGTATCGGCCTTGAACCAGAGTTCGTCGAAGGCGAGGATCGCAAAGACCGTGCCGTCACAATAGAGCGTCGCGCCGCCCATCATCCTGCGCATCGTCACCGTGCCGATCGGGGCGAGCGCCTCGCGCACCCATTCGACCAGGCCGGTGTCGAGCGCCATCAGTGTCCCCCGCCCGCCAGTCGCAGCCCGGCGATGCAGCCGACAAGTCCGAGGATCAGCAGGATGCGCACCGCGCTCACCGGTTCGCCGAACCACAGCATGCCGACGATCACCGTGCCCAGCGCGCCGATCCCGCCCCATACCGCATAGGCGGTGCCCAGCGGCACGGTGCGCGAGGCCATTTCCAGCAGCGCCATCGACACCGCGATGAAGGCGAGGAAGGCCAGCGTCCAGGGGATGTTCCGGAAGCCGTCGGTAAAGCGCATGCAGGTGGTGAAGCCGACCTCGCACAGCCCGCCGAGCAGCAGATAGATCCAGCCCATCAGCGCCCCGCCAGCGCGAGCAGCGCGTCGCCGGTCACCCGCTGCACCGTCCATTCGTCCATGCCTGTGGCCCCCATCGCGCGGTAGAAATCGATCGCCGGCTGGTTCCAGTCGAGCACCGACCATTCGAACCTGGCATAGCCGCGCGTGGCGGCGATATCGGCCAAATGGCGCAGGAGCGCCTTGCCGACCCCGGCACCGCGCGCGGCCGGGGTTACGTAGAGGTCTTCCAGATACATCCCCGGCAGCCCGGTCTAGGTGGAGAAGTTCTGGAAGAACAGCGCGAAGCCGAGCGGGGCGCCCCCCGCGCCCTCGGCGATCACTGCCTCGGCGGCCGGGCGCGGGCCGAACAGCGCGGCTTCCAGCATCGGTTCGGTCGCACGCACCGCGTCGGGCTCGCGCTCGAATTCGGCGAGTTCGCGGACGAAGGCGAGGATCTGGGGGACGTCGGCGGGGGTGGCGAACCGGATACGGGTCATGCGGCGGCCTCGGTCTGGGGCGCGGGGGCGACGCGGCCGCGGATCGCGGCGAGGCACCCGAGGATGATGAGCAGCGCGCCCGCGACCGTCCAGGCCGAGACGCGCTCGTCGAACACGACATAGCCGAGCAACGCCGCCCAGACGAAGGCGGTATATTCCACCGGCGCCAGCACCTGCGCCTCGGCATGGCCATAGGCCCAGGCAAGCAGCACGGCGGAGATCGAGCCGACCAGCGCGGCGCCGAGGATCCAGGGCCAAAGTGCCAGCGACGGCATCGCCGAGAACCACGGCGCGCCCGGCAGCATCACCAGCGCGAGGACGAGGCTGGTGAACAGCGCGACCTCGATCGGATCGGCGACCTGCGCCTGCTGGCGGAGCAGGATCAGGCTGCCGGCGTAGAGGATCGACGCGACGAACACCGCGATCGAGCCGAGCACCACCTCGGACGAGGCATGCGCCTGCGCCTGCCCTGCGGCGATGGTCAGGACGCCCAGGC
>JAPJRE010000368.1 GCA_030824725.1 Sphingomonas sp. | reverse complement strand
CGAAATATCACGATTACGACAGCGAAATCAGCGACTTACTTGGAGAATGTGGGTCGAGATTGGTGCGGCCTGGGCGCCCGCCGACGCGCAGGATACGCTGCGCCTGCTCGAAGCGGCCGAGGCTGCGCTGGAGCGTGCGGGTAGCGAAGGCGGGCAATGCGCGATCGACCTGTCGGTCGCGGGGCAGTCGGTCGATCGCCTCACGCTCATCGCCGAACTGCCGCGGGCGATCGCTGCCGGCGAGATGTTCCTGCACTATCAGCCCAAGGTCAACGTGCGCAGGCAGCAGGTTTCCAGCGCCGAGGCGCTGATCCGCTGGCAGCATCCGCAGCGCGGCCTGGTGCTGCCGGGCGATTTCATCGCCGCGGCGGAGGAATCGGGGCAGATCGGCCAGTTAACGCTGTGGACGCTGCGCCGGGTGATCGCCGACCAGCGGGCGCTGGCCGCCGCGGGACACGACATCCCGCTGTTCCTCAACATTTCCGGCATGCTGCTCGCCGATGCCGGGTTCATCGACGAGGCGTGCGCGATCATCACCGCGCATCCCGAAGCCAAGCTCGGCTTCGAGATCACCGAGACGGCGGTGATCCGCGACCCGCAGAGCGCGATCCGGCACCTCCAGCAGTTCGCCGATCACGGCGTCGTGCTCGCGATCGACGATTATGGCGCCGGCCTGTCTTCGCTTGCATATTTGAAGCAGCTTCCTGCCAAGGAACTGAAGATCGACAAGATGTTCGTCACCCAGCTGACGTCGAGCCACCGCGATCCGCTGATCGTCCGCTCGACGATCGACCTGGCGCATGCGCTGGAGATGGAAGTGACGGCCGAGGGAGTCGAGACGCCGGCAGCACTTGCACTCCTGAGCGTGATGGGGTGCGACCTCGTTCAGGGCTACCTGATCTCCCGGCCCGTTCCGCTCCGTGCCCTGTGCGACTATCTGGGCGAGCAGGACCGGCTGGTGGAAACGATGGCCAGCCGCCCGATCTTCCTTCGTGCGGGAAGTACGTGGAAGCGCGCGTGAACCCTCGCACCAGGCGTGTACTCGCCTGTTTGCTTGCAGGAATTACGATCGTTTTCGCGGTGCCGTCGCCAGCGTATGCACAGCAGCTGCCGAAGGACGTGGCCGCGTTGGTGGGTGAAGCGCGCGAGCGCCTCGTCGATCAGTCCGCGGATCCTGCCCCCATCATCGATCGCATCGACGCGATGGCCGGAGGAAATCCGGACCCCGCCCAGCAAGCTTTGGTGCACGGCACCGCCCTGTGGCTACGGGCGGAAATGCAATTGCGATCGGATCAGATGGCGGCCGCGCGCGCCTCGCTGGATTCCGCGCAGCAGGTGGTTGCGAAAATTAGGGGGCCGGTCGCACTGAAAGGAGATCTTCAGATTGCGTTGGGCAACCTCTTCCTCACCCAAGACAAGGCGGCGGACGCACTTTTCGCATTCCAGCGCGCCTACCGGATTTTCGAGGAGCTGCGCGAACCGAGAAGTCAGGCGATGGCATTGCAGAGCATTGCTACCCTATATGCAACCGCGTCCGACCATAACCGCGCCGAGCGCTATTTTCGCCAGGCGGCCCTGATCTACGGCGGTGATCCGCTCTTCTCGCTGGCATTGCATAACCGGCGCGGCAACGTCCTTCTGGTACTGGAGCGGTACCGCGAGGCCGCCACGGAATATACTGCCGCTATCGCGCTCGCCCGGAAGCTGGGCAAGCCTTTCCTGGAAGTGCGCGTGCTCGACAACCTGGCCCGCAGTCAGGTCGAGTCCGGCGATCTTGCTGCCGCGAAGGCGACGCTCAAGCGCGCCTTCTCGCTCGCTACCGGCAGCGAAGCCCGCGGCCTGCGCCGGCTGCTCAACGCCACGGCGGCGCGGGTCGCCAACGACGCGGGGGACACGCAGCGCGCCGCGACCCTGATCCGGGAAAGCTTCAAGGGCGTCGATCTCGCGACCACCACCCAGGATTATCGCACGCCGCACCTCTATGCCTATCTGATCTACCGGCGCCTGGGCGACGACCGGCGGGCGCTGCTCCACCTGGAAGCGCTGAAGCGGCTCAACGAAGAGGCCGCCAAGGTCGCGACGACGAACAGCGCCGCGCTGATGGCGGCGCGGTTCGACTATGCGAACCAGGAACTCACCATCCAGCGGCTCAAGACCGAGCAGCTGCGCAAGGCCGCGCATTTCCAGCGCGTGCTGTTCCTGTCGCTCGGCGCCGCCACGCTGATCGTCATCCTGCTGCTCAGCTTCGGCCTGCTCTCGATCCGGCGCAGCCGCAATCAGGTGCGTGCCGCCAACACCGTGCTCGCCTCGACCAATGCCGCGCTGGAAAAGGCGCTGCGGGCGAAGACCGAGTTCCTGGCGACGACCAGCCACGAGATCCGGACGCCGCTGAACGGCATTCTGGGCATGACGCAGGTGATGCTGGCCGACCAGGCGCTGGACGGGGACCTGCGCGACCGGCTGGAGGTGGTGCAGGGCGCCGGCCTGACCATGCGCGCGCTGGTCGACGACATTCTCGACGTCGCCAAGATCGAGAGTGGCAATCTGACCATCGACCCGGTGCCGATGGACTTTCGCGCGCTCGCCGAGGAGGTGGCGCGGCTGTGGACCGATCCGGCCCAGGCAAAGGGGCTGGCGTTCGACGTCCGCCTGGAAGCCGCGCCGGACTGGATCGTCAGCGATCCAAGCCGGTTGCGGCAACTGCTGTTCAACCTTCTGTCCAACGCGCTGAAGTTCACCGCCCAAGGCGCGATCGGCTTGCGCGCCGATGTGGTGCCGGGTGCGGGCGGCGACCGGCTGCGCATCGCGGTGTCCGATACCGGCATCGGCATCCCGGCGGACAAGCTGGAAGAGATTTTCGAGAGCTTCCGCCAAGCCGATTCGAGCACGACGAGGCAATATGGCGGCACCGGACTGGGGCTGACGATCTGCCGCAATCTTGCCCAGGCGCTCGGCGGCGAGATCCTCGTCGCCAGCATGCCGGGCGCGGGATCGACCTTCACGCTGGATCTGCCGCTGGTGCGGGCCGAGGCGCCCGCCGCACCCGATCCCGTGGACGATGCAGGCGCGGGCGTGCTGATCCTGGAGCGCAACCCGATCACCCGCGCGATGCTGCGCAGCCTGTTCGAGGCCGCGGCCGATCGCGTGCGATTCGCCAAGGACGTCGACGAGGCGCTGAAGCTACTCGAATTGGAGCAGTTCGCCGCACTCGTCATTGACGAGGCGACGCTCGCCGCCGCAACGAACGATCCATTGGAGGGCGTCGCTGCGCTGTGCCGGTCGCAGCTGGATCTTTGCGCCACCCTGCTGTGGAGTGGTGGCAGTGCCGAACAACATGCGCAATTTCTGGACGCCGGCATAACACAGGTGATAGAAAAGCCGGTCGCTGGGGCGGAATTGGTACTGGCGGCTGTGCCCGCGCGCGCGCGGAAAAAA
Organism: Sphingomonas sp.; assembly: GCA_030824725.1. GTDB lineage: Bacteria > Pseudomonadota > Alphaproteobacteria > Sphingomonadales > Sphingomonadaceae > Sphingomonas. The sequence goes on along the minus strand of JAPJRE010000368.1, from coordinate 613 downwards.
AGTGATATGGGGAACGACCCGCTTGTTTCGCAGGCGGCTTAGGGCGATAACACACCACGACATGCAAAGCTTGGCCGGAACGCTGGATTCTGCCCGGAAGGGCGAGCGTCGATGAACATCCTGTTCATCGAGGATGATCCGATGAATCGGCGCGTCGTGAAGGACATGCTGGACGTTGCCGGCGCCACGATGGCGGAGGCGGCTTGGGCGGAGGAAGGTCTCGCCCGGATCGACGGGGAGACGTTCGACATCATCCTGGTCGACCTGCGCATGCCCGGCACGGACGGCTTCGAGACGATCCGCCAGATCCGCGCCCGTTCGGACGCCAAGGCCGAGCTGCCGATCATCGTCGTCACCGCCGATACCGCGCTCGACCTGCGCGAGCGGTGCCTGGCGACCGGCGCGGACGACGTGCTGTTCAAGCCGGTGGCGATGGATGCGCTGTTCGATGCGATCGGCCGGGTGCTGGCCAGGCGCGGCGGAGCGATCCTCGCCTGAGGATCAGTCCTCCGCTATGCGGCTGGTACGGGCGGTGTCGCGCATCGTCGCATAGGTGATCAGCGAGATCCCGATCATCGCGGTGACATACCAGTAGAAGCCGCGCTCCCAGCCT
>JAPJRE010000367.1 GCA_030824725.1 Sphingomonas sp. | reverse complement strand
AGCGCACGCACGACCGGTTCGGACTGTGGCCCGAGCGGCTCGCGGCGGATACCGGGTGGAAGATCTCGGCATCCGTGTGCCGAGGGCCAAGCACCGGCCAGTCTGCCAGAACGCCGCACCACAGCCAGCGCACCGCCGGCACCAGGTATCGCTGGCCGATCTCCGGCGGCACCCGCAGATCCGAGAGTCTTTGCGCGGCCATCAGACGCGCAGCGGCATCAGGACCATGCCGAAATCGACAGGATCCGCGTCGTCCACGATAGTGATCGGATCGAGCGGCCCACTCAGCCCGAACGTCACCAGCTTACCCCGGCATGCATCGAGGCAGTCGAGCAGATACCGCCCGTTGAATCCGATCTGCCACCCCTCGGGCAAACCCACGCTGTCCAGCAACGGAACCCGCACCGTCGCGCGGCTGTCGTCGCCGCCCCAATGCGCCGCCACCGAGCAGATCAGGCCTTCGCCTTCCCGCTCGAACTTCACGCCCGGCAACTTCTCCACACCGGCGACCACCAGGGCCTGGAGCGCGCGGCGCAGCACCGCCACCTCCATCACCGCACGATGTTCATGCCCCTTCGGGATCACCCGCGTGTAGTCGGGGAAGCTGCCGTCGATCGTCTTGCTGCGGAACGTAACCTTCAGGTCACCCACCGCCGCCGACATGGCCACGCGCGGATAGCCCACCAGCGCGGGCGCAGTGCCTTCCGCAGCCGATGGAGCGTTTGCCGGCGCGGCATAGCCCACTACGAACGCCACCTCGTCACAACGCGCGAACCGCTTCAGCGCCCGCGTGATCAGCGCACGCGGCAGGATAACGCCGTCGGGCGCGCAGCGATCCTGGACCGCACCGGGCACCTTCAGGTTGGCCCAGAACAGCCGATGCCCATCGGTCGCCACGGCGCGCAGCGTCCAGTCGTCGATTTGGTGCAGGTAGATGCCATTCAGGTAATAGCGCGTTTCCTCGCTGGACATCGCCCGCGAAACCCGCGCGATCGCGTCCAGCTCGCTGCCGCCCAGCACGCACGTCAACACGTCGCGGCCAAACCCGGCCATGATGTCCAGCGGGAAATCCTCCGGCGGCACACCCTTCACCGCGAGCCGGAAATCGCCCGTCGCCACGCCCACCGCGCCCGCTTCCTGCGGCTCCAGCAGGATCTGGCCACCGCCGGCATGGGCGATAGCCTTTCGCAGCCGCTCCGGCTCGGGCAGCATGAACGGACTCTGCGGCGCGCCGGTATAGGGCAGCTTCACCTCGCACCCCATGTCCAGGTCGGTGGCGCTGATCGCCAGCGATCCATTGGCGTGCACATGCCTCTGCCGCAGCACCGGGATGGAAGATCGCCGCTCCACCACCGATCCGGCAATGTCGACGGCCTGCACGAACTTGCGCGTTTCAATCTCGATCATTGTACGGACTCCGAAGCCAGCACCAGCTGCCCGCAGCGCTCACAGCGGCAGGTGTGCGGCGGTTGGGGATAGAGGGCGTCGAACTTGGCCTTGTTCCGCACCCGCCAGGCGCGAGCATAGGCGAGCCCCTCGGCGCGCTCGGTGCGCAGCTGGGCCTGCGAGGCGCGGATGCGTTCCGCCGTCTGCGCCGCGTCCATCACTCCGCCTCCGCAGCGAGCATCTGGGCGGATGCGCGGAAGGTGAACATCGGCGGCTGTCCGTTCTCCGGACGGATGGCCTCCACGCGATCGAGCGTGAACGGATCGAACGCGAGCGCGAACCGCCCTTCCGCCGCCGCCCGATTGATGGTCAGCGTGTAATAGTCGAAGCGCTTTGCCTTCTGCGCGACGAACGCCCCCCCCTGATCGACGGAGACGCCCACCTTGCCCGCATCGGGCCCGGTGCCGAACATCAGGCGCACCTGCTGGCGATCGCTCGCGAACCGCGCCCGCCGCGCCAGCCCCATGCCGATCTTCACTTCGATGAACCGCGTATCGCGCATCGCGCGGCGTGTGCCGATACGAAGCCCTTCCACCGGCACGCTGGCCTTGGTGTATTTGGGCTTCACATTCTCGATCGTTTCCCAACCCATGGCTTTCCTCCGCTCAATATCGACGCGGCAGGGGCGGCCAGGGCTCGCGGCAGGGGGCGCATTTGCCCTCCACCAGCCTGGGCGTCTCGTCGCCGCATTCCTCGCATTTGCCGGCCACCCATGCTTCGAAGGGTGCCCGGTGCACCTCGGCCAGCGCCCGTTCCCGGTGCGCCCGCTCGATCTCGCTCGCCGTGTCGGCGTCGTCCGCCATCACAGTCTGGCCCGAACCGTCTGGCCTCCGGTCGCGACCAGCACCGCCACGCGGCGCTCGAACGGACCATGATCGACCAGCACGATCTTCCCCGCCGCCACCAGCTTGCGCAGCCGGTACGAGGCCGTAACCCCGCCCGCGAGCCCCGCCTCCTTGGCGAACTCCGCGTTGGTCGGGCATGGCTGCCCCAGCCGGATCGCTTCCTCGATCATCCGCAGGATCACCGTTTCGGCGGAGGCGCGCGGAAAGCTGCGCCGCGCGCGGCGGGTGGCGTCATAGGCCTTGGATCGGCGCTGCATCAGATACTGGCGGCCCACATGCTCGCGGCGCTGGGCCAGATCGATCAGGCCCTGCTGCGCCAGCCGGAAGGTGACGGTCGCCACCTCCCGCGACAGGGTTTCGCCACGCGCGTAAACGGCCATGTCTCCAGCCTTTGCCTTGCGCACCCATTCGATGATGCCGGCAGCATCAAGCATGGGCGCGTCGTTGAACGGGGCTGGCGAGCCGGGCCGGGGATGGGGGAAAACCCGGCTCGCCAGGGCGCGCGTCATCAGTGCGACCCGAGGGCCGCGCGCCTATCGAAAGATGTTGAAAGCCCCCCGCCATGGCTCAGGCCGCCGCCGGCACGTTCGGGCTCGTCCACCCGTGCGGCTTGTCGAACCACCAGCCCGTCGCAGGGCGGCCCCAGTCGCGGGTGCGGATATAGCAGACGCTCCACAGCCAGATGGCGTCGGCCATCGTCGCACCCGGCACCAGCTCGCCGGAAAGCACCCGATCGAACATCGCCAGATCGCCCACGGCCTGCCCGAATCGCTCGATATCGCCTTCCGGGTCGCCCGAGGTGCCGATGATCCACGCCAGCTTGTGCGCGCCCAGGCTGGGCACGGTGGCCTGCAGGTGCATGATCGTCATTTCCCTTCCCCGATGATGGCGCGCATCTGCTCGTCCAGGGCGGCGAGCAGCGACTGCACGTCTGCGATCTGTTGGCGGATGCCCGCGGCCTCGCGCGCGCTGATCTGCCCGTCGTCGGCCAGCGCCTCGCAGATGCCCCTGCGTCACGTCGGCCGATTCACGGCCCAGCTCTCCGGCGGTGCGCAGGAAGTCGCCGCGCTCGGTGGGCGCGCCGGGCAGCAGCACGAAGGCGCCGCCCATTTCCCGGCACAGCGCGCGGGTGACGTGCGGCCACCCCTCGCGATCGCGCGCCAGCGGCTCCAGGTCCGCGATCACGTCCAGCGTCGGCCAGCGATCGGCGCAGTTGATGTTCTGGGCATCGCCCAGCACGGACTTGCCGACGCGGCAGAAGCCCGCCGCCGCCTCCAGCCCGCCCACGCCCCTGATCGTCTCGCCAAAGGCGCGCTTCAGCGCGATCCGCTCCGCCTTCATGCCGCAGTCCCTCCGGGAAGAGCGCTTCCAACGCCCTCCCCTTCGGTCGCAGCCGGAACGGATCCAGAAGTAACGGCTGCAAACCCTTGATTAATCTCGGCGGAATCGGCCCCGGCCTTTCCGCATGACGCGTGCTGCACCTGCGAAGTATCACCGTCGGCATGATCAGCGCCCGCCGCCCGAACCTCCGCATCTTTCGCGTCCATGTACGCCTTGATCCGGTTCAACACCTTCAGCGTCGGCGTGCTGCCCTTGCGCAGCCGCCCAACAAGCCCGGGCTCGCCGGTCGCGTCGCGCCCGAAACGGGCGGGTCCGATCGCCGGGTGGCGATCGAGGAACGCGTCGATGGTGCCTAGCACCTCTTCATGCGTCGGAATCTGCATGGCGCAGACGAATGCGGTAGATCAATCTAACAG
>JAPJRE010000366.1 GCA_030824725.1 Sphingomonas sp. | reverse complement strand
GTTCAAGGACCATGATGCGAACGCCGACCCCGAGTTCGGCTGGTCGCCGATCCGCAGCAAGCTGCTCGCCCATGCCTGCCTCGAGACGCTGGCAGGGATGATCGACACGCTGTGATCACGATCCGGGAAGGCGGGCTGGACGACGCCCAGGTGCAGGATCTCCTGCGCCTGCACGCGGCGGGCATGCTCGCCAACTCGCCGGCCGAGAGCTGCCATTTCCTCGACCTGTCAGGCCTCCAGGCGGCGGACGTCACCTTCTGGAGCGCCTGGGCGGGCGCGGACCTGCTCGGCATGGGCGCGCTCAAGCAGCTCGATGCGACCCATGGCGAGGTGAAGTCGATGCGCACCGTGCCGGCGCAGCTCGGCAAGGGCATCGGCGCGGCGGTGCTCGAGCATATCCTCGCCACCGCCCGGGCGCGCGGGCTCACCCGGCTGAGCCTCGAGACGGGCACCGCCCCCGCTTTCGAGCCGGCGCTCCGGCTCTATTCGCGCTACGGATTCGCCCCCTGCGCGGCCTTCGGCGACTATTGCGAGGACCCGCACAGCCAGTTCCTGACGCTGGGGCTGTAAATTCTCACGCCCGCGCGACAAAATTGCGTGAAGTATTGTGCCGGTCCCGTTCATACCCCAGCAATATAAAGCGCTGCAGGATGCCTGCAGCGACTTTTGGGGGAGGGCGAAATGCGCGAAGCGGTTCGTGGGATCATCCGTGCCTGGACACGGGGCGCATCGCTTTCCTGCGTCGCGCTGCTGTCCGCCTGTGGCGGCGGTAGCGGCGGAGGCGCCGGTGTCGTCGTCGTTCCCGACACGCCGGGCGCGAGCAGCCCCACTCCCGCCGCGCCAACCGCCGAGCAGCTCGAGGGCCAGCGCTCGAACGCGGCGACCTTCGCGCAAGCGGATGCGGCCTACCGGCTGGGCTTCACCGGGCGCGGGGTGAAGATCGCGATCCTCGACACCGGCATCGCGGCCGGCATCAGCGAGTTCGCTGGCCGGATCGACCCGGCCAGCGCCGATGTCGGCGGGACGCGCGGGCTCGTGGACACCAGCGGCCACGGCACGATGATGGCCTCGGTCGCGCTGGCGGCGCGCGACGGGCGCGGCATGCACGGGGTAGCCTATGAGGCGACGCTGGTGTCGCTTAACGCCTCCAACCCCGCCAGTTGCACCGGGCTGACCAGCTGCACCTTTCTCAGCGCCGGGCTGATCGACGGGATCGATGCCGCGATCGCCGCCAAGGTCCGCGTCATCAACCTCTCCTTCGTGATCGACCAGAGCTACGACGTGCTGCTGGAGGCGGTGCGCCGCGCCGCGGCGGCAGGCATCGTCACCGTGATCAGCGCCGGCAACAACGATGGCGATGGCCGCCGGCCGCTGCTGCTGGCGCGCGCCTTCGCACTGGCGGCACCGGGATGGGTGATCATCGCCGGCGGCGTCGACGCCAGCGGGATCTTCGCCTTCAACGGCGCCAACCAGGCGGGGACCGGCGCGGACGCGGCCTGGTACCTCACCGCGCTTGCGAAGGACGTCAACATGGTCGGTGCGGACGGGTTGCTGGTGCCCCATGACGGCACCTCGCCTGCCGCCGCCGCGATCAGCGGCGCGATCGCGCTGGTCGCCCAGGCCCGGCCCAACCTGACCGGCGCGCAGATCGTATCGCTGCTGCTCGCCAACGCCACCGACGCGGGCGCGCCGGGGCCAGACCCGGTCTATGGCAACGGCGTCCTCAACATCGCCAAGACCTTCGCGGCACTGCCGCCGGCTGGATAGGGACCACGGCTTGGACGGTCAGGGCAGCTTCCGTCCCGAGTGTCGCCATTCGGATCCTTTTTCCCGCTCGCTGAAAGCAATCGTCCAGGCTCGCGCGCGTGGCCCGGGGGACCGACACGAGTCACCGCGGAGGGCCTCTGCGCGCCGAACGCGAGCCAGTTATGCTGGACTGGCAGTGGCGCCGCCGGAGCGATCCTGGCTTGAGCACGCCTCTGCGCGCTCGATGGATCTCTCGTCCCCTCTATAATAGCGTGTCCGCAGACCGAGGTTGCGCCACGGGCAGGCGGTTGTTGCAGCGATCAGAAATTTTAGATGAACCTAGAGGAGCTTAGGTCGACGCTACGGAACATCGGGATCGTCATATCGCATGGTCACATCCCGCATTTTTTCCACCGAAAGCCCCCTCCAGCTCGATAGCCTCGTAGCCATCGGCCCGTGCAGCATCGGCGCCTTCACCTATGGGGCCAACCTGTTTCTTCACTATGCTGACGTCGGAAGATACTGCTCTATCGGCCCGGATGTTTGCATCGGGCTCGGAAATCACCGGACAGATCTCTTCAGCACGCACCCGCTTGCCGTTAAGGGCGGCAGTCAGTTTACCTGGCACCATCCGTTCGGCGTGATGCGCAATAGTCTGATCGAACCAGCTGGAACAGGGCCCGACCTGCCGAGGACGATTGTCGGCAACGATGTCTGGATTGGGCGTGGCGCCCTCATCAACGACAATGTCACCGTCGGAAACGGCGCGATCATCGGCGCCGGTGCCGTGGTGACTCGTGGCGTACCAGACTATGCGGTTGTCGTGGGCGCTCCAGCGAAAATCGTCCGTTACAGGTTTGGCGACGACCTCATCGCGAGGTTCCTGCGCCTTCGCTGGTGGGATCTTGACCTATCCTCGCTGGACGCTGTCCCGGTGGAGCCGGAAGATTTTCTAGCCACCGTAGAGGACGCATTAAGCTCGAGAGACGTGCCAAAGCTGTCGACGGAAACGGTGAAGATCGGCCCTGGTTGAGCGTGGGAAGTGGCCAACGTCGGCATCGACGTCGCCCCCACGCCGTTCCGCCCTCTCTTCGCCCTGCAGGCGCTGGTCGCCGCGCTGCTGCTCGCCGCGCCCGGCACGAAGGCCGTGCGCGAGGAGCGTCCGGTCACCATCGGCGGCGTGCAGAAGGGCTGGCGCCTGCTCTGTCGCGAGGCGCCGCACGACCGCGCGGCATGCGGCCCGCGGGATCCCGACATGGCGATCACCTGCCCCTGCCGCGCTCGCCAATCGAAGATGGTGATCTCGCCCGCGACGTCGGCCCCAAGGCGATCCGCGCCCTGCCCCCGGTCCCGATCCTCGAGCTCGCCGACTAAGACTATGACCATGACGGCGTTGCCGGCGCGTTCCTGCTGCAGATCGACGCGCTCCCCTGCGGCAAGCAGCTGATGGTGGCGGTCGGCACGTCGCGCGCCCCCCGCCTCCACGCGCGGACCAGCGCCGAGCATCCCGAACGCGCGCTGGCGCTCTATCGCTGGCAGTGGGAGGCGCTGGCCCGCAATCTACGCCCGGCCGAGCTTGCCGACTGGCCTTGCGGCGATCACGGCGCCGAGGAGGAAACCACCTTGCTGGTCCGCGCCGATCGCGGCGTGATCCATGCGATGCGGGTCACCGGCACCTGCCCCGACGCGCCGGAAGAGAATGGCCGCACCCGCTTTGCGAAGAAGGTGCGCAAGCCGAAAATTCTATACGCTGGCCGCGCCGCGCGCGGGAGGTGTACAGCGGGACGCCGAAGTCGCAGCCGACAGCACAGGACCATCCGCGATGACCCTCGATCAACTCGGATCGCGTATCTGCATCCTCGGGCCGTCGAACAGCAGCAAGTCCACGCTGGCCGTCGCGTTCGCCGCCGCGCGCGGGCTGACGCCGGTCCATCTCGACCAGCTCCACCATCTTCCCCATACGGATTGGGTACCCCGCCCGGCCGAAGACTTCGCCGCCCTGCACGACGCGGCGATCCTCGGCGACCGCTGGGTGATCGATGGCAACTATACCCGGCTGCTGCCGCAACGCCTGGCGCGGGCGACCGGCGTGCTGCTGCTCGACGTGCCGACCTCGCTCAGTCTCTATCGCTATGTCAGGCGCTGCTGGTTCGAGCGCCAACGGCACGGCGCGCTCGCCGGCGCGCGGGACAGCGTGAAATGGGCGATGCTCCACCATACCCTCATCGCCACCCGCACCCATCGCGCGCATCACCGGCGGATGTTCGAAGACATCGCCTTGCCGAAGGTCCTGCTTGCCTCGCCCCGGGCGATCACCGACTT
>JAPJRE010000365.1 GCA_030824725.1 Sphingomonas sp. | reverse complement strand
GTCCGGCCCTGTCCTAGATCACGCGCTGGGCGGATCCGCGATCATCGCGGTGAATTCGCATTCGGCCGCCAGTTCGCCGTCGATCAGCGCCTTGCCGGCGAACTTGCAGACGCGCGAACGCTTCTGCACGAATTCGACATGGAGCTTGAGCAGCACGCCCGGCTCCACCGGCTTGCGGAACTTCACGTTGTCGATCGCCATGAAGTAGACGAGCTTGCCCGAACCGGCGAGCCCGAGCGACTCCACCGCCAGCACGCCCGCCGCCTGGGCGAGCGCCTCGACGGTAAGCACGCCCGGCATGATCGGACGGCCGGGGAAATGGCCCTGGAAGAAGGCTTCGTTGATCGTCACCGCCTTCACCGCCACGATCGACCGGTCGAGGATCAGTTCCTCGACCCGGTCGACCAGCAGCATCGGAAAGCGGTGGGGCAGCGCCGCCATCACCCGCCCGATATCGAGCGGGCCGATGTTGCTGCCCCCCTGCGCCTCGCCGCTCACCGCGGTTCGGGCTTGGCCGGCTTCGTCGCGGGCGCGGCGGCCGGACGGGCTGCCGGAGCGGCGGCACCCGGTGCCGCGGCGGCCCCCTGCTGCTGCTGCTGCTGCGCGCGGGCGGCGGCGAGCTGATAGGCGCGACGCTTCAGCTCGTTCACCTGCTGCTGGAACTGCACGGTGCGCTGCTGCGGCTGCCAATTTGCCGGCGGGGTGATCGAGACGGTCGGCGTCTTGTCCAGCTCGGCGACGACGGCATCGCCGATGTCCACCGCGTCGGGGGCGTAGACGATCGCCTCCGGCTGCAGGATCACATTGACCTTTTTGGCGTTGACGACCGAAATCTGCGCCTGGTCATACAGCTGCAGGATCTTCTCGAACGCGAACAGCTCCGCCAGGATCGACGGCAGCTGCAGCTTCTGGATTTCCTCGTTGGCCTGGTTCTGCAGGGTCATGAGCTGGGTGTAGTTCGGATCCTTGCGCGCGGCCGCGGCCTGCTCTTCGGCTTCCGAAACCTGCCCGTCCTTGTTCGTGTCGATCGTCGCGATCAGGGCGCGGGCGTCGGTCTGGAACTTGGTCTGGCGGGCCTGGATCTGGTCGCGCACCGGCTTGAAGGTGGTGTCCAGCTGGGTCTCTGCGGCGGTGAACGCCTTGGCCTTGGTGATCACCTCCATCGTGTTGATGGTGGCGATGCCGGCAACCTGCGCCGACGCAGGCGCAGCGGCGGCCATCGCCGCGGAGGCGGCGAGCGCCGCCGCGAATACACGGTTCTTCATCATTAGAACTGAGTCCCTACGTTGAAAGTAACAAGCTTTTTGTCGTCGCCCGGCTGGCTGACCAGCGCCTTGGCGACATCGATACGCAACGGGCCGAAAGGCGAATTCCAGTTGACGCCGAAGCCGACGGAAATACGCGGCGAGGCGGTGCTGCCGCGATATTGCTCGTAGAATACCGGTGTGGAATTGACCGCACGGGTATTGATCGACGTTCCGACGCATGGTTGTCCCGCAGCGGCGGCATAGCCGATCGTGCAGGTGGTATAGCTACCCTGATACGTGCCGGTGGTGACCGTGTAGAGCGCGTTCCCCGCGGTATCGTTCAGCAAGCGCGGCAACAGGGAGGGAGATCCGTCCGCATTGACGCCCGGCAGGCCCGTCTTCGGATCGATGTACGCCGGGAAGTAATTGTTCGTCTGCGGCCGGCGGATCGAGAACAGCGATCCCATCTGTACATAGACCGACGGGCGCAGGCCCAGCTCCGCCGCGCCGGACCCCAGCGGCAGCTCGAGCTCGGCCTTCGTCAGGTAATAGGCCTTGCCGCCCAGCGCGTCGTCGATGATCTGATCGCGGTCGGTCACCAGCGCCTGCGTTCCCGTCGCCGGGTCGCCGGTATATTGGTAGCGTTGCACGCGCGGGCCGACACCCCGGATATCGAAACCACGGAATTGCGGTTCGCCCAGATAAAAGCGATCGGTGATCCGAACCTCGCTGCCGTCCAGGCTCTTGATGACGCCGCCTTCGCCGGTCATCGAGAAGACGAACCCGCCGCCGAGGCCCCAATATTTCGCCCCGTCCACCCTGCCGCGGACGTAACGGACGTCGCCGCCGAGCCCGGCCACGTCGACGCCTACCGAGACGCGCTGGCCGCGGGTCGGCCGCAGGCGGCTGTTGAGGCTGTCATAGATCAGCGAGGCGCCGACCAGCGAAGTCAGGCGGTTCCCCACCGCCTCGCAATAATAGCGGCCCGCGAGGAAGGGATCGCACTTTCCATCGGTGTAGAACTGCGACTGGTCGAGAGTCACATTGTCCTTCGCCAGATAATAGCGCGCGGACAGCGTCCAATATTCGGTCAGGGGCAGACCTGCGACCAGCTGGAATCCCGTCGAGACCTGCTGGTAGGTGGTGTTGCGAGAATTGTTCAAGCCGTAGCTGAAACTGTTATAATCGCGCCGGAAGATCGTCGCGCCCAGCGCGATGTTGCTGTCGAACAGATAGGGCTCGGTGAAGCCGAGCTCCACCGACTTCGAGTAGCTCGAATAATCGGCCGAGATGCTCGCCGTCTGGCCCATGCCGCGGAAGTTGCGCTGGCGGATCGAGGCCTGGAGGATGAAGCGCTCGAGGCTTGAGAAGCCGGCGGACAGCGTCAGTTCGCCGTTCGGCTTTTCCTCGACGTTCGCGGCCAGCACGATCCGGTCCGGCGCCGAGCCTTCCTTGCGCTCGATCTCGAACTTGTCTTGGAAATAGCCCAGGCTGTTGATGCGGTCCTGCGAGCGCTTGACCAGGAAGGTGTTGAACGCGTCGCCCTCGGCCACGCGCATTTCGCGGCGGATCACCTTGTCCTGCGTCTGGCGATTGCCGGTGATGTCAACGCGCTCGATATAGGTGCGGTTCGCCTCGCCGATGTGGAAGTTCATCGACATCGTCAGCGCATCCTTGTTGCGCTGGAAGTCGGGGCGAACATCGGCAAAGGCGTAGCCGAACAGGCCGGCGGTCTCGCTCAGCTGCTCGACGGTGTCCTCGACGGCCTTGGCGTTATACCACTGGCCTTCCTTGATCGGCAGCGCGGCGGCGAGCTTCTTGTCGTCGAAGTCGCGGATCGCGCTGTCGACCGTCACCGGACCGAACTTGTAGCGGGGGCCTTCCTCCACCACATAAGTGATGATGAAGTCCTTCTTGTCCGGCGTCAGCTCGGCGACCGCCGAGATCACGCGGAAGTCGGCATAGCCCTCGGTCAGATAATATTGACGAAGCTTCTGCTGGTCATAGGCCAGCCGGTCCTGGTCGTACGAGGTGTTCGAGCTGAGGAAGTGCGAGAGGCTGGCGACCTTGGTCGCCATCTGCGCGCGCAGCTTCTTGTCCGAAAACACCTCGTTGCCGATGATGTTGATCTGGCGGACCTTAGACTTCGCGCCCTCGTGGATCTCGAAGATCACGTCGACGCGGTTCTGGTCGAGGCTGACCATCTTCGGCTCGATGCGTGCGGCGAAGCGGCCCTGGCGGCGATACAGCTCGACGATGCGGGCGATGTCCGCACGCACGGCGGTACGCGTGAAGATCTGGCGCGGCCTGAGCTTGATTTCCTTGTCGATCTTGTCCTGCTTCAGCCGCTTGTTGCCTTCGAAGACGACGCGGTTGATCACCGGGTTCTCGCGAACGCGAATCACCAGATTGCCGTCCTCGACGCCGCCGATCTCGACATTGGCGAGCAGGTCGGAGGCGTACAGGTCCTTGATCGCCTGGTCGACCGTCTCCGGCGTGTAGCTGTCGCCGACGCGAAGCCGCGTGTAGCTGAGCACCGTCTCCGGTTCGATGCGCTGCGAGCCATCCACTCGCAGCGACTTGATCGTGCGCACCACCGCCGGCGTCGCCGGAGCGGGTGCAGCCTGAGGCTGGGCCGCAGGCGCCGCGGGCTTCGCCGCGGTCTGCGCCTCTGCCGGCGTTACCACGCCCGACAGGATCGTCCCTGCCAACAGCGTAGCCGTCGCCCGCGCGCCCAAATTGCTTGCCTTGATCGCAGTCACCATCCCACCCCAGTCGGAATCCAAATACATTGCCGGAACGCGCGCGGCATAGTGCCGCCCTGCACGAACCCCCTTAGCC
>JAPJRE010000020.1 GCA_030824725.1 Sphingomonas sp. | reverse complement strand
GCACATAGCCGCGGCCCCAGACGGTCTCGATGTAATTCTCGCCTTCGCAGGCCATGCTGAGCTTCTTGCGCAGCTTGCAGATGAAGACGTCGATGATCTTGAGTTCGGGCTCGTCCATGCCGCCATAGAGATGGTTGAGGAACATCTCCTTGGTCAGCGTGGTGCCCTTGCGGAGCGAAAGCAGCTCCAGCATCGCATATTCCTTGCCGGTCAGATGCACACGGGCGCCGTCGACCTCGACGGTCTTGGCATCCAGGTTCACCGCCAGCTTGCCGGTGCGGATCACCGACTGCGAATGGCCCTTGGAGCGGCGCACCACGGCGTGGATGCGGGCGACCAGCTCTTCGCGGTGGAACGGCTTGGTGACATAGTCGTCGGCGCCGAAGCCGAACGAGCGGACCTTCGAATCCATTTCGCTGATGCCCGAGAGGATCAGCACCGGGGTCTGCACCCGCGCGGTACGCACCTTCTTCAGCACGTCATAGCCGTGCATGTCCGGCAGGTTCAGATCGAGCAGGATGATATCATAGTCATACAGCTTGGCGAGATCCAAGCCTTCCTCGCCCAAGTCGGTCGTGTAGACGTTGAACCCTTCGCCCGAAAGGATCAGTTCGATCGCCTTGGCTGTGCTAGGCTCGTCTTCGATCAGCAGCACGCGCATTGCCGGTTCCCCTGTCCACACCACACGACGTAGCCCCGATGCCCGACGCGCTGGACGCTTCATTAACCTAAGCGTCAATGAAGCCGAAAGGTTAATTTCTCGTAAGCCGGGCGGTTCCGCAAGCCCCGTGGAATCTACGCACCGGGTTCGACCGTATCCGTGGAATCCGTGGGCCTTGCGTCGATTTCCTCGCCCAGAACCTCGCGAAGATAGAGGCTGCGCACGAGGGTGAAAATCACGACCAGCAGGGCCGCGGAGAAGAACAGGCCGAACAGGCCGAACACGAAGCCGATGCCGATGATCGCGAAGAGCGTCACGGCCGGCGGGATCGCGATGACGCGGCTCTGCACGAATGGCGTGAGGAAGTTGGTCTGGATGATTCGCACGCCCGCGAACACCAGCAGGCAGCCGATCAGCGCGCCCGATCCGCCGGTGGCGGCGAGCCCCAGCGCCGGCAGCATCGCGGCAGCAGGGCCGACATAGGGGATGAATTCGCTCAGGCCCGCCAGCAGCCCCAGTGCGGCCGGCGACGGCACGCCTGCGATCCACAGCCCCAGCCCGACCAGCAGGCCCATGCTGGTCATCAGGATCAGCTGGGTGCGCAGCCACAGCCGCAGCGTGGTGCCCACGTCGGCCAGCGCATCGGCAAAGGCGTCGCGGGTATTCCCCCGGGGTACGAGCAGCAGCAGGCCGCGCAGATAGACGCCCGGATCGGCCGCCATGAACAGCGCGCCGACCAGCAGCAGCAGCGCGTTGAGGAACAGCTCGAACGAGCCGAGCGCGAAGCCGCTCGCGTCCCGCGCCACGCGCGATCCCGCGAACGCGGCCTCGGCAGCGTCATAGAGCTTGGCGGCGACCGGGCTTTCCTGCGCCCAAGCCTTCAGCCGGGTGACCAGCTGCGGGATCGATCGGACCAGCGCCTCGACCTGCGGGCCGAACTGGACCGCGAACAGCCAGACGAGGAAGGCAATGGCGGCGAGCACGGTGAGGATCGCGCCCACCACCGACCAGCGCTTCGGCACGCCGAGCTGCGTATAGCGATCGGCGATGGCGCGGATCACCACCGCGCCCAGCACCGCCCAGAAAGTGAGGATCAGCAGGTCGGCGGCGCGCACCAGCGCCACCACCACCGCGCCGACGGTGAGCAGGATCAGAACGCGGCGGATGAACCGCGCGTCGACATCATCGGGAACGAGGCGTTTCACGCAGCCCGAACGCAGATGCTGCGCAACCGCTCCGTCAGAAACTCGATCAGCGCCTCCACCCGCACCGGTCGCCGCGATCCCGGCGGGGTGACGAGGTGGAGCCCCACCGCCCCCGCGACCCAATCGGTCAGCACCGTCTCCAGCCGCCCGGCGGCGATCTCCGCATCGACCAGGAAGCCCGGCAGCCGCGCCACGCCCAGCCCCGCGCACAGCGCTGGGAGCATCGCCTCGCCATTGTCGGTGCGCAGCGGCCCCTCGACGCGCACCGCCGCTTCCTCGCCCCCGGCCTTCTTGAAGCGCCAGACGCCCGGCGTCGCGGTGTTGGTGTAGAGGAAGCAGGCATGGCGCGCGAGATCGGCCGGGTGCTGGGGCCGCCCGGCGCGCTCGAAATAGCTGGGTGCCGCGACGACATGAATGTTCACCGGCCCCAGCCGCCGCGCACGCAGCGAGCTGTCGGGCAGCTCGGCGATGCGGATCGCGACGTCGATCCCCTCGCCGACGATGTCGACGAACGCATCGGAGAGGGTCAGCTCCACCTTGATCTGCGGATGCGCGATCATGAACTCGGCGATCAGCCCGGAGAGATGCCGCGACCCGAAGGTCAGCGGCGCCGCCAGCCGCACCACGCCCGAGGGTGCGCTAGCGCTTTCGAACGCGGCCTCCTCCGCCGACTGGCCGTCCTCGAGGATACGCTGGGCATGTTCGGCAAGCTGCTGGCCGCTGTCGGTAAGCGTCAGCCGGCGCGAGGTGCGGTGGAACAGCGCGGTGCCCAGCCGCTCCTCCAGCCGGGTGATCGCCTTGGACACGGTTGCCTTGGAAACGCCCAGCGCCAGCGCGGCGCCGCTGAACGAGCGATGCTCGACCACGCTGGCGAACACCGCCCAGGCCTCGAAATCCGGTAGCTTCATCCCCGCGTCTCCTGCTCCGCCTGCGCAATATCACGAAACGATCAGTTTCCAACGTTTCCGTTTACGCGCCCATGCCGATGCCTATCTTGGCGACAACCCACAAGGAGATCAGCGATGATCGACAAACGCAGTTTCGAAAGCCTGGGCGGCGCCGATCATGGCTGGCTCAAGGCCAAGCATCACTTCAGTTTCGCGGACTATTACGACCCGTCCCGCATGGGCTGGGGCGCGCTTCGGGTGTGGAACGACGACGAGATCGCCCCCAATTCGGGCTTCCCGCCGCACCCGCACCAGAACATGGAAATCATCACCTATGTCCGCTCGGGGGCGATCACCCACCAGGACTCGATGGGCAACAAGGGCCGCACCGAGGCGGGCGACGTGCAGGTGATGAGCGCCGGCAGCGGCGTACGCCACGCGGAATACAACCTCGAGCCGGAGACGACCCGGATCTTCCAGATCTGGATCCTGCCGCGCGAGGCCGGCGGCCAGCCGAGCTGGGGCGCCAAGCCCTTCCCCAAGGGCGATCGCTCGGGCCGCTTCGTCACGCTGGCCTCCGGGTTCGCCGACGACAAGGACGCGCTGCCGATCCGCGCCAATGCGCGCGTGCTGGGCGCCACGCTGAAGGCGGGCGAGAGCGTACCCTATACCGTAGATGAGGGTCGCCATGCGTATCTTGTACCAGCGGTTGGTGCGATCAACCTTGATGGTGATCGCATCGATGCCCGCGATGGTGCAGCCCTTGTCGGCGGCCAGATGGTGACGATCACCGCGATCGACGACGCGGAAATCGTCCTCGTCGACGCCGAGTAAGCTTTCCAGGGGGGCGGCTTGCCCCCCGCCCCTCCCAAGACAGGACCATCGCCATGACCAAGATCCTCGTTCTCTACTATTCGTCCTACGGCCACATCGCGCAGATGGCCGATGCCGTTGCCGAAGGCGCCCGCAGCGCCGGTGCCACCGTCGACGTCCGCCGTGTCGCCGAGACCGCGCCGTTCGAAGTCGCCCAGGCCGCGGGCTTCCGCGTCGACGAGAGCCACCCGGTGCTCGACGACGTCAACCAGCTCGCCCAGTATGACGGCATCATCGTCGGCAGCCCCACCCGCTTCGGCCGCATGGCCAGCCAGATGGCGGCGTTCTGGGACAAGGCCGGCGGCGTGTGGTTCCAGGGCCAGCTGAACGGCAAGGTCGGTGGCGCCTTCACCTCCACTGCCTCGCAGCATGGCGGCCAGGAGACCACGTTGTTCTCGATCATCACCAACCTGCTGCACTTCGGCATGACCATCGTCGGCCTCGACTATGGCTATCAGGGCCAGGCGGGCGTCGATGAAGTGAAGGGCGGCTCGCCCTATGGCGCGACGACGATCGCCGATGGCGACGGCAGCCGTATGCCGAGCGCGGTCGAGCTGGAAGGCGCCCGCTACCAGGGCCGCCGCATCGCCGAGACCGCTGCAAAGCTGAAGGCGTAACCCCCCGGAAGCGCGCGCCCGTAGCGTATCGCGCCGCGCACAACGACGGCCGGAGCTCCCCCTGCTCCGGCCGTTTTCGTTTCGGGGCTCGCGAATTGCGCGCCGATCGCTATATCCCGCGCATGTTCAAGGACCGGGTACTCTTCATCGACGGCGAAGCGCTGATCATCGACAAGCCGGCGGGCCTCCCCGTCGATCGCCCGCGCGATCGCAGCGAGAGCCTGGAGGATCTGCTCGAGCAGCTGACCTTCGGCTTCGAGCGCCTGCCCGTCCCCGTCCACCGGCTCGACCGCGATACCAGCGGCTGCCTGCTGCTCGCGCGCAATCCCAAGGCGATGAAGCGTTTCGGCCAGGCGTTCGAGGCCGGCCAGGTCACCAAGCGTTATGTCGCCATCCTCGACGGTGTGCCCGAGACCGAAAGCGGCGAGATCGACCTGCCGCTCGGCAAGGTCTCGACGATCGAAGAAGGTTGGCGGATGACGCACGACCCCAAGGGCAAGTCCGCGCGCACCCGCTGGAAGCGGATGGAGGTGCATGATGGCCGCGCGCTGGTCGCCTTCTATCCCGAGACCGGTCGCACCCACCAGATCCGCGTCCATGCGCTGGAAGGCATCGGCATCCCCATCGTCGGCGATCCCGTCTATGGCCGCGGCGGCCCGGCGATGATGCTCCACGCCCAGTCGATCACCGTGCCGCGCCCTGGCAAGCCCGACGTGCATGGCGACGCACCGCTGCCCGCGCGCTTCCACCATATCGGCTTCGGCCGCCCGGCCCATGGCTGAAATTCCCGACGCGGCGATCCTCGAGGAAAAGTTCCTCGCCGCGACGGGACCCGGCGGGCAGAATGTCAACAAGGTGGCGACCGCAGTGCAACTGCGGGTGGACGTCTTCAAGCTGGGGCTTTCGCCCTATGCCTATGCACGGCTGAAGGAACTCGCCGGCACGCGGATGACCTCGGCCGGCGAGCTGCTGATCACCGCGCGGCAATATCGCACCCAGGACGCCAACCGCACCGACGCCCGCCAGCGCCTCTCCGACCTGATCGACAAGGCGCATGAGCGCCAGGCCAAGCGGATCAAGACCAAGCCGAGCAAGGCCGCCAAGGCGCGCAGGGTGGATGCGAAGAAGGGCCGGTCGGCGGTGAAGGCCGGGCGGGGGAAAGTGAGCTTCGACTGAAAGATGTCCCCCGACCTGCCCGCCGTCATCCCGGCGAAAGCCGGGATCCATTCGCCGCTCCGCCGCAGCAAGAATCTCGACGGTGACCCCAATGGATTCCGGCTTTCGCCGGAATGACGGCGGTGGCGGCGTGGAAGTCCCCTCGCACCCGGCGCCGCGATCCCCTACATCGCTTACATGTACGACTTCACCATCACTGCCGACACCAAGGCCGAGCTTTATCGTGACCTTGCCGCCGCCCTCGATTCGCTGACCGCCGAGGAGCCCGATCCGATCGCCAACATGGCGAACGTCTCCGCGCTGATCGGCCAGTATCTGCCCGATCTCAACTGGGCGGGCTTCTACCGCAACGTGAACGACGAACTGGTCCTCGGCCCCTTCCAGGGCAAGGCCGCCTGCATCCGCATCCCGTTCGGCAAGGGCGTATGCGGTGCTGCCGCAACGACGCGCGAGACCCAGCTGGTCGAGGACGTCCATGCCTTTCCCGGCCATATCGCCTGCGACGCGGCCAGCAGATCCGAGCTGGTCGTGCCGATCGTCCACCAGGGCGAGCTGCTCGGCGTGCTCGATCTCGACAGCCCCCTGCCCGCACGCTTCGACGCCGGCGATGCGGCAGGCTGCGAAGCGCTGATGCGGATCCTTGCGCCGCGCATCGCCTGACCTTCCCCTGCTCCGACTCGGTAAAATAGCGCGTCGGGAGGCGCTTCGGGCGTGCCCGTCAGGCCAATAGGTAATACCAAAACTTGTTTTTGTATTGAATTGGCCTTGACAGAATAGGACCGGTACCGGTGAATGTCGGTCTGGGGGCAGTGCGGCTGCAAGGCAGCGCCGCCCCCCGCCCCGACCGCTGGAGAGTTTGCCTTGGCCCTACCCGCTGCCCGTCGCCTTCCCTTTCTCGGCTCCGTCGCAGCCTGCCTCGCGCTCGCCACGCCTGCCGCGGCGCTGCCCGGCCGCCCGACACTCGCCGCCGCGCCGCAAGCGCAGACTGCTGCTGCCCGCGCCGTGCTGGCGCGGCTTGGCGTCGATACCGCCAGGATCGACCTGGCGCTGGTTCCCGGCACCACCCCGCAGTTCCGCGCCCGCACCGCAGGCGGTCGGCTGCGGATCGAAGGCACCTCGCCCGTCGCGCTGGTGCGCGGTGCCGCGCGCACGCTGGGGCAGCAGGGCAGCCTGTTCGTTTCCTGGGAGGGCGTCCGCACTCGTCCGCTGGCGCTGCGCGACGGCTATGACAGCGGCACGGTCACCTCGCCCTTCTCGCTGCGCACCTATCTGAACACCTGCACCTATGGCTACACCACCCCCTGGTGGAACTGGGGCCGCTGGGAGCGCGAGATCGACTGGATGGCCGCGCACGGCGTCGACACGCCGCTGGCGATGGAAGGGCAGGAGCATGTCTGGCGCGCGCTGTGGCGCGAGCAGGGCATGAACGACGCCCAGATCGCCGAGGGCCTCTCCGCCGCACCCTTCCTGCCCTGGCAGCGGATGGGCAATATCGCCGGCTATCGCGCGCCGCTATCGGCGAACTGGATCGAGAAGAAGCGCGTCCTGCAGCGCCAGATCCTCGCCCGGATGCGGTCGCTGGGCATGAAGCCGATCCTGCCCGCCTTTTCGGGCTATGTGCCCGAAGCCTTCGCCAAGGCGCACCCGAAGGCGAAGATCTACCAGATGCGGCAATGGGAGGGCTTTCCCGGCACCTATTGGCTCGACCCGTCCGACCCGCTCTTCGCCAAGCTCGCCGCGCGCTTCCTCCAGCTCTATACCGCGACCTATGGCCCCGGCGAATATTACCTCGCCGACGCCTTCAACGAGATGGTGCCGCCGATCGCCGAGGACGGCAGCGACGCCCGCGCCGCGACCTATGGCGACGCGATCGCCAACACCGCCGCCACCCGCGCCGCAGCACTTCCCAAGGACGTGCGCGACACCCGTCTCGCGGCCTATGGCGAGCGGCTCTATCGCTCGATCACCGCCGCCGCGCCGAACGCGACCTGGGTGATGCAGGGCTGGCTGTTCGGCGCCGACAAGGCCTTCTGGACGCCCGACGCGATTGCCGCTTTCCTCTCCAAGGTGCCCGATGAGCGCATGCTGGTGCTCGACATCGGCAACGATCGTTATCCCGGCATCTGGAACGCGACCAAGGCCTTTTACGGCAAGGGCTGGGCGTACGGCTATGTCCACAATTACGGCGGCAGCAACCCGGTCTATGGCGACCTGAACTTCTACCGCAGCGACATGACCGCCGCGCTTGCCAACCCGGGCCATGGGCGGATGCGTGGCTTCGGGCTGTTCCCGGAAGGGCTGCACAGCAACAGCATCGCCTATGCCTATGCCTATGACCTCGCCTGGGGCGAGATCGGCGCGAACGGCCAAGCCCGCCCGCTCGATGCGTGGCTGGGCAACTATACCAAGGCGCGCTACGGCAAGACCTCGCCCGCGCTGGTCGCCGCCTGGAACCGGGCGATCGCGGGGGCCTACACCACCCGCTACTGGACCCCGCGCTGGTGGCACGAACAGGCCGGCGCCTATCTGCTGTTCAAATTCCCCAGCCTCGACGGCGCCGACTATCCCGCCGCCCCGGGCGACCCGGCGGCACTCCGCGCCGGAATCGAAGCGATGCTGGCGCAGGCGCCGCAGCATGCAGGCGAGCCGCTCTATACCTATGACGTGGTCGACCTCGTCCGCCACTATGCCAGCGTGAAGCTGGACGGGCAGCTCAAGACCGCCGTCGCCGCCTACAAGGCCGGTGACCTCGCCACCGGCGACCGCGCCACCGCCGCGGCCGAGAAGCTGGCCAAGGATATCGACGCGATTGCCGGCAACCAGCAGGAGACGCTGGGCAGCTGGCTCGCCGATGCCGCCGCCTATGGCGACACCCCAGCCGAGAAGGCTGCTTTTGTCGAGCAGGCCAAGGCGGTGGTGACCGTGTGGGGCGGCACCGGCCACCTCTCCGACTATGCCTCGCGCGCCTGGCAGGGACTGTACGCCGGCTACTACTGGCCGCGCTGGCAGCGCTTCCTCGCCGCCCAGCGCGCCGCCGCTGCCGCGCACACCGACTTCGACGCCAAGGCCGCCGCCGCCGCGATCCGCGACTGGCAGGCTGGCTGGCTCAAGGACGGCAAGATGTGGGCTCGCCAGCGGCCCGCGGCCCCGCTAGCCCTTGCCCGCACGCTCCTCGCAGAAAGCGACGCCCGATGACCGAGACCCAGGCCAACACCGTCGCCGCGCTCGCCGGCAAGCCGCGCTTCCTCGCGCTGGACGTGTTTCGCGGTGCCACGATCTTCCTGATGATCCTGGTCAACACCTCCGGCCCGGGCGCAGAACCCTATCCGCAGCTGGTCCATGCCAAGTGGTTCGGCTTCACCCTGGCGGACCTGGTGTTCCCCACCTTCCTGTTCGCGATGGGCAATGCGATGAGCTTCGCCTTCCGCAAACCGGTGGCGACCGGGCCGTTCCTCGCCCGGCTGTTCAAACGCGGCGCGATCATCTTCGTGCTCGGCTATCTAATGTACTGGTTCCCCTTCGTCGAGCAGGGCGCGAACGGCTGGGAGCTCAAGCCCTTCGCGCTCACCCGCGTGCCCGGCGTGCTCCAGCGCCTCGCGCTCTGCTATGTGCTGGCCGCCCTGCTGATCCGCTGGCTCAAGCCCCGCCAGCTGCTGCTCGCCGCCATCGCGCTGCTGTTCGGCTATTGGACGATCCTGCTCGTCTTCAGCCCGCCGGGCCTGGCCTATGACAAATATGCCAATATCGGCACGCAGATCGACCTGTGGCTGCTCGGACCCGGCCATCTCTACAAGAAGGACGCCGGCTTCGATCCCGAAGGCCTGCTCGGCACCCTGCCCGCCACGGTCAACGTGATCGCCGGCTATCTGGCGGGCCTCGCCATCGTCCAGGGCGGCGACCTGCGCCGTACCGTCGGCCGGATGGCGCTCGTCGGCGTCGCGCTGGTCGTAGCCGGGCTCGCCTGGTCGCCCTGGTTCCCGATCGCCAAGAAGCTGTGGACCGGCTCCTATGTCCTGCTCACCGTCGGGCTCGACCTGCTCCTGCTCGCGGCTGCGATCTGGCTGATCGAGATCGCCGGGTTCAAGCGCGGCAGCCGCTTCTTCACCATCCTCGGGCGCAACCCGCTGGCGATCTACCTCTTCTCCGAGCTGTTCGTCACCGTGCTGGGCATGATCCCCGCGGGCGAGCATGGCGGCGTGTACGACGCGGCGGGCGTGGGCATCTTCCAGGCGATCGCGCCGGGGCCGTTCGGGTCGCTGCTCTGCGCCTTCGCCTATACGATGCTGTGCTGGGCGGTGGGCTGGTGGATGGACCGCAGGGGACTGATCCTCAAGGCCTGACAAGACAGTTTTATTTCATATAGTTGATCCGCATCAGTCGCGGAACGCGGGGAAATCTGGGCCGTTTCATCGGCTCAGACGTCGGCCCTCGGCGTCCCTTCTAGAGGTCCACTATGACAGCGTTGGTGCAGCCGGCCGATTTCGCGCGCCCGGCTTCGGCGAGCGGACTGCGGGTGCTCGAGCGGAGCGTCTATCGCGGCCCGCATCTGTTCAGCACGCGCCCGATGATCCGCATCCAGATCGATCTGCGCGATCTGGAGCAATGGCCGAGCGACAAGCTGCCGGGCTTCACTGACGCGCTGCTCGCCCTGCTCCCCGGCCTGGGCGTGCATGGCTGCAGCTACCAGCGCCCCGGCGGCTTCGTCGAGCGGCTGCGTGAGGGCACCTGGATGGGCCATATCATCGAGCATGTCGCGCTGGAGCTGCAGACGCTCGCCGGCTCGCGCGTCACGCGCGGCAAGACCCGGTCGGTGAAGGACCGGCCGGGCGTCTACAACATCCTCTACACCTATCGCGACGAGACGCTGGCGCTCGCCGCCGGCCTCGCCGCGATCCGGCTGGTCGCCGATCTGCTGCCGGAGCCTTTGCGCAAGGTGGAAGGTCTTCAGCTGCTGGGTGTGGCGCCGCTCGACGCGCCTCAGGACGTCCGCGCGATCATCGCGTCGCTGCAGGCAATCCTGAAGGCCAACGCGCTCGGCCCGACCACCCGCGCGCTGGTCGAGGCAGCCGAGCGGCGCGGCATCCCCGTCGCGCGGCTCAACGAGCAGAGCCTGATCCAGTTCGGCCATGGCAGCCGCCAGAAGCGCATCCGTGCCAGCATCACCGGCGACACCGCGCAGATCGCAGTCGACATTGCCGGCAACAAGGCAATGACCAAGCAGCTGCTCGCCGAGGCCGGGCTGCCGGTCCCGCGCGGGGTGGTCGTGCGCCGGGTGGAGGAAGCCCTCGCCGAGGCCAGGCGCTTGCGCTGGCCGGTGGTGGTAAAGCCGCTGGACGGCAATCACGGCCGCGGCGTCACCACCGGCATCGCCGACGAGGAGGCGCTGCGCACCGCCTTCGATCTCGCGCTCCAGCATGGCCGCCGCGTGATCGTCGAGCAGCAGGTGCCGGGGAACGACCACCGCATCCTCGTCGTGAACGGCAAGGTCGTGGCGGTGGCCGAGCGCGTGCCCGCGCAGGTGATCGGCGACGGCTTCCATTCGATCGCCCAGCTGATCGAGGACCTCAACCAGGATCCCCGCCGCGGCGTGGGCCATGAGAATGTCCTCACCCGCATCGCGATCGACGAGGCGATGCTGGCGCTGCTGGAGAAGAGCGACCGCACCCCCGCGACGATCCCGATGGCCGGCGAGCAGGTAATCCTGCGCGACACCGCGAACCTCTCGACCGGCGGCACGGCGGTCGACCGGACCGACGCGATCCACCCCGCCAATCGCGCGATCGCCGAGCAGGCGGCCGCGGTGGTCGGGCTCGACGTGTGCGGGATCGACTTCCTCTCGCCCGATATTGCCCGCCCGGTGCGCGAGGCCGGCGGCGGCATCGTCGAGGTCAACGCGGCACCGGGCTTCCGCATGCATCTGGAGCCCTCAAGCGGCACCCCGCGCGATGTCGCCACGCCGGTGATCGACATGCTGTTCCCGCATGGGCGTCGCAGCCGCATCCCGATCTTCGCGATCACCGGCACCAACGGCAAGTCGACCACCGCCCGGATGGTCGCGCGCATCCTGTGCCACGCCGGCAGGAATGTCGGCATGACCACCACCAGCGGCATCTATTTCAACGGCCATCTGATGGCCGAAGCCGATGCCAGCGGGCCGAAGAGCGCGCGCACCGTGCTGCGCAACCCTGCGGTCGACGTGGCGGTGCTGGAGACCGCACGCGGCGGCATCCTGCGCGAAGGGCTGGGCTTCGACGGGGCCGATGTCGGCGCGGTGCTCAACGTCACCGCGGACCATCTCGGGATCAAGGGCATCGATACGATCGAGGAACTCGCCCAGGTGAAAGGCGTGGTGGTGGAAAGCGTCGCGCGCCGGGGCCATTCGGTGCTCAACGCCGACGATCCGATGTGCCACCGCATCGCCCGCCATGCGCGGGGCACGATCGTCTGGTTCTCGCTGAACGGCGGTTCGGACCTGTCCGGCCACCTCCGCCACCATATCGCCGAGGGCGGCATGGCGGTGGTGCGCGAGCCCGGCAGTTATGGCGGCTGCATCGTCCTCCACCGCGACGGGGAGCGCATCGAGGTGATGGCCGCCGCCGACATTCCCGCGACGCTCGGAGGCATCGCCGATTTCAACATCGCCAACGCCCTCGCCGCGGTGGCGATGTGCGCGGCGCAGCGGCTGTCGATCGAGACGATCCGCGACGGGCTGAGCGCCTTCAGCATCTCGTTCGAGGATTCGCCGGGCCGGCTCAACCTCCACGATGCGCATGGCCGCCGCCACATCCTCGACTATGCGCACAACCCCGCCGGGCTGCAGGCGCTGGGCCAGGTGATCGAGCGGATGCGCGGGCGCTACCACCGGGTGATCGGCATGGTGGGCATCCCTGGCGACCGGCGCGACTGCGACATCGTCGAGATGGGCCAGCTTGCCGGCGCGATCTTCGACGAGATCGTATTCCGCGAGGCGCCCGACGGCCGTGGCCGCCCGCGCGGCGAGACCAACGGGCTGATGTCCGAAGGCGCAATGGCGGCGGGCATGCGGCCCGAGCAGGTCCACCGCATCGTCGACGAGATGGAGGCGGTGGACATGGTGCTGCAACTGGGGCGCCCCGGCGACCTGCTGGTGATCATGCCCAGCGCCATCCAGGCGGTGTGGGACCGAATCCTCGCCTTCCGGCCGGAAGCGGCGGTTCGGGAGAAGCTGCATGCCTGAAGCCACACGCTGGGCGATCCTCGTCCATGGCGGCGCCAAGACGATCGACCCGGCGCTCCACGATCGCAACCGCGCCGGGACCGCCGCCGCCGCCGAAGCAGGTGCGGCAGTGCTGCGCGCGGGCGGCAGCGCCGTGCTCGCGGCCGAGGCGGCGGTGCGGGTGCTGGAGGACGACCCGGTGTTCAACGCCGGCTTTGGATCGGTGCTGACAAGCGACGGCACCGTCGAGATGGACGCAGCATTGATGGAAGGTACGGAGCTTGCGCTGGGCGGCGTTGCGGGCGTGCGGCGCGTCCGCAATCCGGTGAGCGTCGCCCGGGCGATGCTTACCGCCCGCCCGGTGCTGCTCGCCGGCGAGGGCGCGGAACGGTTTGCCGCGGACAACGGCATCGAACTCGTCGAGGCCGAGACCATGCTCTCTCCGGAGGCGCTCGCCTCGGAGAACAGCAAGGCACACGACACCGTAGGATGCGTTGCGATCGACACCACCGGCGCGATCGCCGCGGCGACCTCGACCGGCGGGCTGCCGGGCAAGCATCCCGGCCGGATCGGCGATTCCCCCGTTCCGGGCGCGGGCCTCTATGCCGACGACACGCTGGGCGGCTGCGCCTTTTCCGGCGATGGCGAGGCAATCCTGCGGACGATGCTCGCCGCGCAGGTGATGCACGCGCTAGAACGCGGCGGCTCGGCCGGCGAGGCGGCGGAGCATGCCATAGCGCGGCTCAGCCGGGTCGGCGGCGAGGCGGGCGCGATCGTCGTGGAGCGCTCGGGTGCCTTCGGCATTGCCCATAACAGCGATCATTTCGCGCTGGCACTCCATTCCCACGGGCTCGATGCCCCGCGCGCGGGCGTTCACCGCGACGAATTGAAGGACTTGCTGCATGACTGACTCCGGCGGACCGCTCATCATCATCGGCGGCCACGAAGACAAGGAAGGCGACAAGACCATCCTCAAAGAGGTCGCGCGCCGCGTGAACGGCGGCAAGCT
The DNA here is from genome assembly GCA_030824725.1 of Sphingomonas sp. Lineage (GTDB taxonomy): Bacteria > Pseudomonadota > Alphaproteobacteria > Sphingomonadales > Sphingomonadaceae > Sphingomonas. Next base: position 8,122 of record JAPJRE010000020.1, on the reverse strand, counting down.
CGTCATCGCCACCGTCGCCAGCCACCAGCCCGACGGCTACTTCACCGCCTATCAGAAAGCGTTCGGCGCGCTCGGCGTCGACAAACTGGTCGAGCTCTATGTCCACGAACGCGGCGAGACGCTGGAGCAGGAGACCCAGTCGGTGTTCGACGATGCCGCGGGCATCTTCTTCACCGGCGGCGACCAGCTGCGCATCTCCAGCCAGATCGGCGACACGCCGGTCGAGCGAATGGTGCGCGACATCCATGCGCGCGGCGGCGTGATCGCGGGCACCTCGGCGGGCGCCTCGGTGATGAGCGAGACGATGCTGGTGAAGGGCTCCAGCGCCGAATCGCACCGCATCGGCGACCTCCACATGGCGCCGGGGCTCGGCCTGGTACGCGACGTGATCATCGACCAGCATTTCGCCGAGCGCGGCCGCATCGGCCGGCTGCTCGGCGCGGTGGCGCAGAACCCGCGCGTGCTCGGCATCGGCATCGACGAGGATACCGCGATCGTGCTGGAAGGCTGCTGCTTCCGCGTCGCCGGGGCCGGCGCGGTCTATATCGTCGACGGCTCGGGCGTCACCCGCTCGAACATCGCCGAGGCCAGCCCGGAGCGGACGCTATCGATGCACGACGTCCGCCTGCACGTGCTCAGCCATGGCGACGAATTCGACCTCGACCAGCGCCGCCCCCTTTCGAAAAAGGACTGACTGCGACCTTCAGTCCTGCTCGGGCGCCAGCACCGCCGCCAGCGCGTCGGCGGTCTGGGCGCGGCGCTCGACGATTCCCGCGGTCATCCGCAGGACCAGGTCACGCGCGCCCTGCCAGTGGCTGCCGCTCCGCCGGGCGTGGGGAAGCTGGGGCATGCCGCCCACCGCGCTGCCCCACCCGGTGGCCAGCGCCTGCACCCGTTCGGCCACCGCCGCATCGGGCGTGTCGCCGCTCAGCAGCAGCGAGGGGAAGGGCAAGCGGATCTTCGGCGAGGCGAAATGCGCGGCATCGCCCTCCCCCGCAATCGGATCGATCAGCAGCGCACCGGCGACGCGGGCGATATAGTCCCGCGGGGAAAGCCGCGCCCACCAGGTCGCCGCGAAGCAGCTCGCGCCATTCGCCACCAGCAACACCGGCCGCTCGGCGTGGAGGATCGCGAAATCCATGCGCGCCGCCCACAGGCTGCGCTGGCGCGGCGTCTCTTCCGAATAAGCCAGGTACGCATCGCTGCGCAGCGGCGCGCCAAATAAGGCGGACAGGGCACGCGCCGGGCCGTTGCCGGTGCTGATGACCGAGAAGCGGTCCAAGGGGGTCGTCGCAAGCGTCATGGCGATTCTCCCAGTGCGGGCTCTAGGAGGCTAACTCCACCGCGGCCGCCATGCAATCCGGCGCGCCCCTGCGGGCGCCGCTTCCGCACGCCCTGGCGCGGGCAGTGGCCGGGCACCAATGGCACGGACGACTTGCGTCTACATTGTTTCTGAACGATGAGAGGCTTTGCCCGGTGCTTCTCCCCCACGAAGCGTACCGTGTCTGGGGCAGCGCAGGGGCAGCGGGTGACCATGAACTCCTACCATCGGACGCTGGAACGCCTGCCGCTGCTCCAACAGCGCCGTGCGCCGGCCTATGCGATCACGCTGGGTTTCTGCGCGCTGGCCTGGTGGCTGCGGCTGGTGCTGGATCCGTTCTTCCCGCCCGGTTTCCCCTACCTCACCTTCTTCCCGGCGGTGATCCTCGCCTCCTTCCTGTTCGGCCGCGGCCCCGGCGTCCTCGCGGCATTGCTGTGCGGCCTGCTTGCCTGGTACTTCTTCATTCCGCCCTTCCGGAGCTTTGGGCTGGGACGGGGCACCGCCGTCGCGCTGCTCTTCTACGTGGGCGTCGTCACCGTCGACATCCTGCTGGTCCACTGGATGCAACTCGCCAACGCGCGCCTGGCCGCCGAACGCGAGCGCAGCACCGAGCTGGCGGCACGAACGGAACTGCTGTTCGAGGAGCTGCAGCACCGGGTTTCGAACAACCTGCAGATGGTCGGCGCGATGCTCGCGCTGCACCGCCGCTCGATCGTCGACGACGAGGCGAAGCGCTCCATCGGCGAGGCCGCCGCCAAGCTCCAGCTGATCGGGCGGATCCAGCGGCGCCTGTACGGCAGCCGCGGCGAGCCGCTGGCGCTCGACGCCTTTATCACCGCGCTGGTCGACGATCTCGCCGAGACCGGTGGCAAGCCCGGCATCCGCCATGTGGTGGAAGCGCACAGCGCGCTGATGCTGCCGCCCGACCGTGCCATCCCGCTTGCGCTGATCGTCGCCGAGGCGATCGCCAACGCCATCGAGCACGGGTTCGCCGGGCGCGACGCAGGCACCATCCGCGTCACCGTCTGCGCGGAGGGCGACATGCTCTCGTTGACCGTGCGGGACGATGGCGCGGGCCTGCCCCCGTCCTTCGACGTTGCCGCGGTCGACAGCCTGGGCCTGCGGATCGCCCGCACGCTTTCCCACGGCATGGGCGCCGAATTGCGGATCGTCCCCGGCAATCCCGGCACGCTGGTGGAACTCCGCAACATCCCGCTCGACCCTTCGAGCCGGCCGGTCTGACCGCGATCAATGCCGCTGGCGCCGCCGACTGCCATTCTGTAGGCTCAGCAGCAGGAGGGCGGCGACGATGGAACAACGTTCTGGCACCCCGATGGCGACGCGGCTCGGCTTCAAGCCCGGCATGCGCGTCTGGTTCCACGACATGCCCCAGGCGGTCCGCGAGGCGATCGCCCCCGAGCGTGCCGCGCTGGAGGAGCTGGGATGCGCCACCGACGGGGTGCAGGGTGTGCACCTTTTCGCCTCGCGCCGCGACCATCTCGAGCGCGAACTCGGCGCGCTGCGCGGCCTGCTCGCCACCAACGGCTTTTGCTGGGTCTCGTGGCCCGAGCAGGATGCGGCGTGCGAGCTGGAGGACCAGGCAGTCGCCGATGTTGCCGCCGCGCATGGCTGGGAGGAACGAGATCGCTGCGCGTTCGATGGCTGGTCGGGCGTGAAGCTCACCGTGCGCGATGCGCCGGGCAGCGCGATTAGCTCGACATAATCGCCGCTCCGCAGAACAACCGAATGGACATCGCGCCTGCGTTCGGCAACCTTGCGCGCCAATCTTTCCTATGAAACCTGATATGCGGCCTTGGACTCCTGACATCGATCTGCCGGATCACGAGCGGATCGCCCATGCGGCCGCCTTTTGCGAACGGATGGCGACGCGCCACAGTTGCCGGAGTTTTTCGGACCAGCCGGTGCCCCGCGCGATCATCGAGACCGCGATCGCGGCGGCCGGCACCGCCCCCAGCGGCGCCAATCGCCAGCCCTGGCACTTCGCCGCCTTGTCCTCACCCGGTACCAAGACCGCGCTGCGCGTGGCTGTGGAGGAAGAGGAGCGGACTTTCTACGGCGGCATCGGCGGCAGCGAGTGGCAAGGGCTGCTCCGCCCGCTCGGTACCACGGCGGACAAGCCATATCTGGAAATCGCGCCCTGGATCATCGTCGCCTTCGGCCAGACCAAGGCGAACGAAACCGATAGGTTTCCGAACCCCCATGTCGTGGAAAGCGTCAGTCTGGCATGCAGCACGCTGCTGGCCACCTTGCACCTCGCCGGGCTGGCGACCCTTATCCACACCGCGACGCCCGCCCGCTTCCTGAACCGGCTGTGCCGGCGGCCGGAGCTCGAGCGGCCGATCATGCTGATCATCACCGGCCATCCCGCGGCAGACGCGACCGTGCCTGCCGCAGCGCTGGAACGCAAACCGCTCGATCAGATCGCCAGCTGGCTCTAAGCGCAGCGGGTGACTGCCCCGATTCCCGCTCGCCTGCTCTCGCTCGATCTCGTCCGCGGCACCGCGCTGCTCGGTATCCTGCTACTCAACATCGTCGGCTTCGGGATGCCCGAAGCGGCCTATTTCAATCCGCGCGCCTATGGCGGGTGGCACGGGGCCGATCTGGCGGCGTGGCTGGCCAACTTCCTGTTCTTCGACGGGCGGATGCGGGGCCTGTTCTCCTTCCTGTTCGGCGCCTCGCTGCTGATCGTCACCGACGCGGCGGAGGCGGCGGGCCGCGATCCGGCGCGGGCGCATTATGCCCGGATGGCCTGGCTGCTGGCGTTCGGGCTCGCGCATCTCTGGCTGGTATGGAGCGGCGACATCCTCGCCCATTATGCGCTGGTCGGCATGCTCGCCTTCCCCTTGCGCAAGCTGCCGATCACGCGGCTGCTGAGCTTGGGGACGGTGCTGGTGCTGGTCAGCACCGCGTTGTTCGGCACCTTCGCCCACGATGCCTGGCGGATGTCGCTACTCCCGCAGGCGACGCAGGGCGAATCTGCCGCGCTGGTGAACGCGTTCGGGACGCCGCCGCCCTCGCGGATCGCGTGGGAACTGGCGGTGCACCGCGGCGACTATGCCGGCATCGTGCAGCACCGCTTCCGCAACTATGCAACCAGTCCCCTCGCGATGCTGCTCGTCTATGGCTGGGAGACGCTTGGCTACATGCTGTTCGGCATGGCCGCGCTGCGCACCGGGCTGCTGGCCGGCGCCTGGCCGCGCGCGACCTATCGCCGCTGGTGGCTGCGCTGCTGGGCGGTCGCCCTGCCCGTCTATGCGCTGCTGGCGACGTGGCTGATCGCCGAGAAGTTCAGCCTGTTCGCGGTGCTGATGGCGGCGGTGACGCTGCCCGGGCTGGTACGGCCGGTGATGATCCTCGGCTGGGCCTGCCTGATCCTCTACGCCGCGCGGCCCGAGGGCTGGCTGACCCGCCGGGTGGCGGCGGCAGGACGGATGGCCTTTTCCAACTATCTCGCGACCAGCTTGCTCTGCGTGTGGTGCTTCGACGGCTATGGCCTGGGTTGGTTCGGCCATCTCTCGCGCTGGCAGCTCTACCCGGTGGTGCTCGGTGTCTGGGTGCTGCTGCTGCTCTGGTCGCAGCCCTGGCTGTCCGTCTTTCGCTATGGTCCGTTCGAGTGGTTGTGGCGAAGCTTGGCGCGGGGCAGCCTGCAACCCATTCGCAATAGCCTTGCGAATCGCTCGCAATCGCACTAGATCTCTCTCAGCGAGAGAATCGAGGGATTGTCGATGGTCGTGTGCGTTTGCAATGCCCTGCGGGAACGGGAAGTACGGGAAGCGGCGCGGTCCGGCGCCCAGAGCGCCTGCCAAGCTTATCGCGCGCTCGGCTGCCAGGCCAAATGCGGCCAGTGCGTGCCCTTCGCCCGCGCGATCATCGCCGAAGAACGTGCGGCTGCGTGACATTCGCAAGTAAGAAGCTGCTGATTTCTACGGTTTTTTTCTGACTTCATTCGCGGTAGGTACGGCTCCGAAAGGAGTCTCGCGCAATGAAGGGCGATGCTAAAGTCATCGAGTATCTCAACGAAGTACTCAAGAACGAATTGACGGCAATCAACCAATATTGGTTGCATTATCGCATGCTCGACCATTGGGGCGTGCAGAAGCTCGCCGAATTCGAGCGTCACGAATCAATCGACGAGATGAAGCATGCTGACTGGCTGGCAGAGCGCATCCTGTTCCTCGACGGCTTGCCCAATTTCCAGCTGCTCGGCCGCCTGCGCATCGGCGAGAATGTAGAAGAACTGCTCCGCGCCGATCTGGCGCTGGAAGTGGAGGCGATCGCCGTGCTGCGCGACGCGATCCAACATTGCGAAAGCGTGCGCGACTTCGTCAGCCGCGACCTGTTTCTCAAGATCCTCGACAGCGAGGAAGAGCATGTCGACACGCTGGAACGCCAGTTCGACATGATCGAGCGGATGGGGCTGGAAAATTACATCCAGCTCAACAGCAAGCCGGCCGAGGCGGAGTAAGAATCCTTTTCTTCCAAATTCCCCTCCCGCCTGCGGGAGGGGTTAGGGGAGGGTGCGACGTGGAGGCTCCTTCCTCAACGGCGTCGCCCGCTACCCTTACGCACCGTCCCCCTGCCCCTCCCGCAAGCGGGGGGGGGAGGAGAAAACGCTCACTCCTTATCCCGATCGAACGGGTTCTTCGGCGCGCGGAGCACCAGCCGCACCGGCACCGCGCCGAAATCGAACTCGCGTCGCAGCCCGTTGATCAGATAGCGCTGGTAGCTCGTCGGCAGCAGGTCCACCCGCGTGCCGAACAGCACGAAGCTGGGCGGCCGGGTCTTGTTCTGCGTCACATAGCGCGGCTTGATCCGTTTGCCGCCAGGTGCGGGCGGCGGATTGGCCTCGATCGCACGCTCGAACCAGCGGTTGAGCTGGCCGGTCGACACGCGCCGCGACCAGGCCTCGCGCGTCTCGAACGCCACCCGCATCAGCGTGTCGATCCCCTTGCCGGTCACCGCCGAGACGGTGAGCAGCGGCACGCCCTTCACCTGCGCCAGCCCTTCGTCCAGCGCACCCTTCACGCCGTTGAACAGGCTGGAAGCGTTCTCCGCCACGTCCCACTTGTTCATCGCGATGATCAGCGCGCGGCCTTCCTGCAGCACGCGATCGGCGATCTTGAGATCCTGTACCTCCAGCCCGCGCGTCGCATCGAGCAACAGCACGACGACCTCGGCGAAATCGATCGAACGCAGCGTATCGGCGACCGAGAGCTTCTCCAGCTTCTCCTCGACCCGCGCCTTCTTGCGCAGCCCGGCGGTGTCGACCAGCCGCACCTTGCGCGGCTGGTCCTCGAAATCCGTCCACTCGTAATCGATCGAGATCGAATCGCGGGTGATGCCCGCCTCGGGCCCGGTGATCATCCGGTCCTCGCCGAGGATCCGGTTGACCAGCGTTGACTTGCCCGCGTTCGGACGCCCGACGATCGCCAGCTTGAGCGGCGCGTCGGGGCTTTCGGGATCCTCCTCCGGCTCCTCATCGTCGCGGTCGACATGCGGCAGCAGCGCCTCGAACAGGTCCGCCACGCCCTCGCCATGCTCGGCCGAGAAGGGAATGGGATCGCCCAGCCCCAGCGCCATCGCTTCCAGCACGCCGGTCTCGCCGGCGCGGCCCTCGGCCTTGTTGGCCATCAGCACCACCGGACGATCGGTCGAGCGCAGCCAGCGGGCGATTTCCTCGTCCAGCGGGGTCACGCCCGCACGCGCGTCGATCAGGAACAGCGAGACGTCGGCCTCGCGCACCGCCGCTTCGGTCTGCGCGCGCATCCGGCCGGGGAGCGTCGCGGCATCCTCGTCCTCATAGCCCGCGGTATCGATCACGCGGAATTCGAGGCCGAGCAAGTTCGCGTCACCCTCCCGGCGATCGCGGGTGACGCCGGGCTGGTCGTCGACCAGCGCGAGGCGCTTTCCGACCAGCCGGTTGAACAGCGTCGACTTGCCCACATTGGGGCGTCCGATGATGGCGACGGTGGGCAAAGGCATGATCGATTCTCTAACGCAGTCGAAGGGCGACGCAAAGTCGCCGGAAAAACGAGAGGGGCCGGAGCGCTGCGCCCCGGCCCCCTTGATGGATAGTCTCCCCGGCACGCGGCCGGGGCAGCAGGCTCAGCGATAGGCGCTCAGGCGGCCCTTGTCGTCGAGCAGGTACAGCGTGCTGTTGGCCACGACCGGCGCGAGCGACAGCGGATCCTTGGTCTCCTTGGTCGAGAGGATGCTGCCGTCCTTCGGCGATACCGAGACGATCTGGCCCAGCGTGTTGATCAGCACGAGACGCCCGCCGGCCGCGATCGGGCCCTTCCAGGCGACTGGGTTCTTCAGCTTCTTCTCGTTCTTGTACTTCTGCAGCTGCACGATCCAGCGCGGCTTGCCGCTGCTGCGCGACAGGCAGAGCAGGCGCGCATCGTCGGTGACGACGAACAGCCACTCACCCACCGCATAGGGCGAGGCCAGGCCGCCGATGCTCTGCTCCCACAGCGTCGAGCCGCTGGTGATGTCGACCGCGACCATCCGGCCGCCCTCGCCCAGCGCATAGACGCGGCCCTGGTCGATCACCGGCTCGGCATCGATATCCGACAGCGACGAGACCGAAGTGGTCATGGTGTTGCGGGTCAGCACGTCGCCCCACAGCGACAGGCCGTTCTCGTAACGATAGGCGTTGAGCTCGCCCGAGGAGAAGCCCGCGATCACCGTGCCCTGCGCCGAAGCCGGGGCGGCGACGCCGAACACGCCCTGCGATTCGAGGCTGGCGGTCGCCGTCCACGAAATGTCGCCCTTGTCCTG
>JAPJRE010000364.1 GCA_030824725.1 Sphingomonas sp. | reverse complement strand
GGCGACCAGCATCGGCAGGAAGCCGGCGAGGAACACGACGATCAGCAAGAGCGGCAGGCTGATATCGGCGACGAGACCGCCCCAGAGCTGGATGCTCACGCGCTGCTCGCCATTGTAGATCACGAACCCGGCGATCACGCCGCCGAGCAGGAGCCACAACAGCACCTTCAGAAACCGCATTCCGCTCCCTTCCTGGAAAACCCTGCGTGCCTTCTAGGCCCGAGCGGCCCCGCTTGCCAAGGCTCAGCCGATTTCGGCGCGCAGCTCGGCGATCAGTCCGGGGATGGCGGTGAGGGCCGGCGCCTCCTCGTCGAGGATCGCGTGGAAGGCGCGGCGCTTGAGCGCGGCGATATGCTCGGCATCGGGGCGCGCCCCGGCATCGAGCGTGGAGAGCACGATGTCGATCAGCCGGTCGGCGCCGTTGAGGCGGCCCCAGAGATAATCGTTCTCGCGATAGGCGCGGCTGAAAAAGGCGCCGAAATTGTTGAACTGGTTGCCCTTGAGCATCGCCGCGACGCCGCCGCTGCGGATCGCCTTGGCATCCTCGGGCGAAATGCGGTCGACGCGGATCGGGTCGAACTCGTCCATGCCCTCGCCCTGGAGCAGTGGCAGCGTCGCGATGTCGAAGAAGGGGAAGCCGAGATAGGCGAGCAGCATCGGTCGCCGCAGCTCCTTCGACAGCGCGCTGAAGCCGGCGGACAGCGCCTCGTCGGTCTGGCGGTCGAGCGCGCGGAGCTGCATGCGCTCGGCGAGCGTATCGAGCACCGCTGCGGGATCGCCCGAGAGACGGTCCTGAAGATCGGCGAAGGTGTCCGAGCGCTTGAGCTCCAGATAGGCGGCCAGGGCGCCGTAGATCGCGTCGCGCATCGGCCGCATCGCGCCGCGCGGGGCGGACTGCTCCAGCTCGGCGAGTCGGCGGGCGAGCAGGCGCAGGCGGCGGATGCGGAAGCCGAGGTCGTGGCCGCGCAGGAAATCGAGCGCTTCGGGCGAGGCCCCGCCGGGCAGCGACGCGCCGAAGCGGTCGGCGCCGCGGGTACGCACCGTCTCGCGCAGCCGCCGTCCGAGCGAGCGGAGCCGTTGCCCGTCCTGCTGTCCGGCAAGCGCCTGGAGCAGCCGCGCGGTACGGTCGATCGCACCGTCGACCTTGAGCAGCGCATAGGCGGTGTGGCCATAGCCTGCCTTGGCGGCGGCGGCGACCTGCGCACGCTTGCGCCACGCGGCGAGCCGCTTGGGCGTCGGATAATCGAGCCACAGCGTATAGCCGAACAGCGACTCGACCTGCGCCTCCACCTCCGCCCGGATTTCGGAGACGATGGCGAGCATCCGCTCGATCCGGTCCGAACGGGCGGCGATCACGTCGAGATTGTCGCGGATCGGCTGCTTGCGCGGCAGCTCGGAGAGTGCGCCGATCAGCGTCGAGAAGAAGCCGGGGCGCTCGCGGCGCGGTCCGTAGAAGTCGAACCGCATGTCCGGCGTGGGATCGAGGAAGACGAAGCGCCGATCGACCTGGCGGCGGGCAGGGCGCTCGCGCAGCGCGTCCATCGCCGGGCCGAACGGCGCGTTGGCAAGCACCGATCCGTCGATCAGCACGGCTTTCTCGGCGCGGCTCTCCGCCCATTGCTCGGGCAGCGCGCGCTGGAGGAAGGCATCGCGGCCCGCCCAGGTCTCGCCGCGATCGGCGAGGACCTTGTCGAGTTCCTCCACCATGAGCGGCGGGAAGGCGCCGGGGAAGCTGGAGGTCGCCCGCGCCGCGAACCCGAGCGCGGCGGGATGGGCGATGCCGGTGCCGCGGCCATGATCGGTGAAGCTGAAGACGAGGCGATGCTCGGTCTCCACAACCTCGGGCGGCGTGTTGAGCCGCAGCGTCTCGGCATGCCCGCGGAAATCGGTGGCGGTAACGAACAGGTCGAGCGGCTGGCCCTCGGGGAGCAGCCGGCGCTCGGCCGGTCCCCTCGCCATCTTGTCGAACGCGGCGAGCAGCGTCTTGAGCAGTTGTTCGCCCCCGAAAGGCGGCTCGAACCAGCGCGAGCGGACGAAGCGCTCCAGCTTCTCGCGCACTTCCGCGCGTGCGCCGGCCTCGACGGTTTCCTCCACGCCTTGCTCGCGGTTGGAGAGCATCCAGGCGATCGGCGTGGCCCAGATCTTGGCGAAGCGATGCGACGGCCCCTGGCTGGGGGCGAGCAGGGAATCGACATCGGCATGGTCGAGCCACATCGCGGTCAGCGGATCGAGCGACTGGCCGGTGGCGATCGCCTGCGCGAGGAACACCGCGTTGATCCCGCCCGCGCTGGCGCCCGAGAGGATATCGACCAGCACGCGCAGGTTGAGCCCGCTGCGCTCGCGAATATCCTCGATCAGCGCGCGATAGACGCTCTGGAGCGGCGTGCCCTCGCGCTCGGCGCAGCTCGCGCGGGCGAGGTGCCATACCTCCTTGGTGATGCCGTGCATGTAGACCGCAAGGCTGATCCCGCCATAGCAGACCAGCGCCAGCCGCAGCTCCTTTTCCTGCGTCTCCTGCATCAGCGGTGCCGCACCTCCGCCCAGACGGGGAGGTGATCCGAGGCGGTGCGCGCCGCCAGGCTGTGGTGCACGCCCGCCTCACCGAAGGCGAGCTCGGGCGAGGCCATGATCCGGTCGAGTCGCGCCATCGGGCGGCGGGCGTGGAAGCTCTTGCCGGTGGCGGCGAAGGCGAAATGCTGTGCGAAGTCGCGCAGGCAGCCGCGATCGGCGCTCCATTCGTTGAGGTCGCCCATCATCACCGTCGGCATCTGCGGGAGGTCCGCCAGCTGGGTGAGGATCGCATGCGCCTGCCGCCGCCGCCAAAGGCCGGAGAGGTCGAGGTGCATGCCGAGGACGCGGAGCGGTTGCCCCTTGATCCGGAGATCCGCCATCACCGCCCCGCGCGGTTCCAGCGTGGGCAGATGGAGCGCCGCGCAGCCGAGGATCTCGGCCTCCTTGCGGACCAGCAGGGCATTGCCGTGCCAGCCCATCGATCGCGCGCGCATGCCGAAATGGACCGGCTTCCACGGACTATGTTCTGCGAGCAGGCTTTGGGTGAGCACGGCCTCGCGTGCGCCGAAGCGGCGATCGGCCTCCTGCAAGGCGATCACGTCGGCGTCGACCTCGAGCAGTACCTCGAGCGTCCTCTCCGGTCGGCGTCGTCGGTCGGTGCCGATCGACTTCCGCATGTTATAGCTGGCGACCTTGATCATCCGCGCCCCTTATCGGCGCGGGCACTATAGCAGCACAAGTCTCAATAACCCGTTTCGCCCCGCGCGCGCTGGCCCGCCGCCGCTTCGGCAGCGGCGAGCAGGCTGCGACCGGTGGCCTCGGCGGCCTCGGGGGTCATCGCCACCGCGACGCCGTTGGGCCCGTCGAGCAGCACCAGCCCGAGTTCGGCGGTGGCGATCCCGCCTTCTTCCTCCGGCGTGAGCGCCGAGTCCTTGGCCATGTCGGTCATTTCCCCTTGTTCGGTATTGACGGGGATGAACGCCGGATGACGGCCAAATATCCGCGGATTCTCAGCTGCGGAGCCAGTCGGCGAGCGTTTTGGCGTAGAGCTTGTGCTCCTCGGCCAGCACCCTGGCGGCAAGGCTGTCGGCGGTGTCGCCGGGCAGGATCGCCACGCGTGCTTGGCCGAGCACTTCGCCGCCATCGAGCTCCTCGGTGACGATGTGGACCGACGCGCCTGCCTCGGCATCACCGGCTTCGATGGCACGCGCGTGGGTGTCGAGCCCCTTGTACTTGGGCAGCAGCGAGGGGTGGATGTTGACGATCCGCCCACGCCAGCGCGCGACGAAATCGTCGGACAGCAGCCGCATATAGCCGGCAAGCGCGATCGCCTCGACGCCTGCCGCGCGCAGCGCCGCGTCGATCTTTGCCTCATATTCGGCCTTGGGCATGCCCTTGGGGCTCTGCGCGAAGGTCGGTACGCCGCGCTCGGCGGCCCAGGCGAGCCCGGCCGCCTCCGGCTTGTCGCTGGCGACGAGCGCGACGACATAGGGGCAGTCCGGCGCCGCGGCGGCCTCGACCAGCGAGGCCATGTTCGACCCACGGCCCGAGATCAGGATGCCGAGTCGTTTCTTTACCAAGTTCCCCTCCCGCCTGCGGGAGGGGTTAGGGG
>JAPJRE010000363.1 GCA_030824725.1 Sphingomonas sp. | reverse complement strand
AGACCGGCTTCACGCCGGCGATGAAGTCCATCACCAGCAGCGTCTCGGACGTCCACTGCCAATGGATCTCGGGCACCACGACGCGCGGCGTGTCGGCCATGTCGGCGCGCAGCAGATCGGCGTTGCGGCCCTCGTTGGTGAAGTCGAGCTCCTCCAACAAGGCCTGGCGGAGCTGCCGGGCGAGCGCCACCGGCTCGAACCGTCGCGCCTCCGCGCTGCTCTGTGCGACCAGCGCGGCAAGCTCGCCGATCAGCCGCAGGTCCGCCTCCATCGCCGCGCGGATGCCGGGGCGGCGCACCTTCAGCACCACCTCGCGGCCATCCGCCAGCCGCGCACGATGGACCTGCGCCATCGAGGCAGCAGCCAGCGGCGTCGGGTCGAACCAGGCGAACGCTTCTTCCGGCGGCATGCCGAGCGCCGCTTCCACCTCGCCGCGGATCGCCTCGAAGGGCAAAGTCGGCGCGGCGCTCTGGAGCAGTTCCAGCTCGGCGATCCACTCGGGCGGCAGCAGGTCGCCGCGCGTCGCGAGGATCTGGCCGATCTTCACATAGGTGGGCCCCAGCGCCTCCAGCGCCAGCCGGGTGCGGCGGGGAAGGGGCAGAGCGCCGGTCTCGGGATCGGCGGCATCCGCCTCGCCCGCAAAGCCGAGCGTCTCCAGCAGCACGCCCAGCCCGAAGCGCGCCGCCACGGCCGCCACGGTCCGCACCCGGGCGGAATCGCGGACCGTGGCGGTGAGCAGCCGGAGCATCAGTCGAGCGACTTGGTGGCCTGCTCGAACATGTCCTTGCTGAGGCCCGGGCTGGCGACGATGCGTTCCAGCTCGCCGCGCATCTTGGCGGCGCGGTCGGCGTCGAAGCGCTTCCAGCGGCCGAGCGGCGGCACCAGCTTGGCGGCGGTCTGCGGGTTGAGCTTGTCGAGCGCGATCAGCTGGTCCGCAACGAAGCGATAGCCGCGCCCCGAAGGATCATGGAACGCCCGCTGGTTGATGCTGAACGCGCCGACCAGCGCCCGCGCCCGGTTGGGGTTGGCGAGGGTGAAGTCGGGATGCCTGGCGAGCTTCTCCACCGCCGCAAGCGTGTCGTCGCGCGAGGATAGCGCCTGGGTCTGGAACCACTTGTCCAGCACCAGCGCGTTGCCGGCATAACGCTGGTAGAAGGCCTCGATCGCCTTCTCCCGCAGCGACGACGCGCCGTTGACCAGGGTGGCGAGGCCGCCCTGGCGATCGGTCATGTTGTCGGCCGTGTCGAACTGCGCATAGGCGAGCTCCGCCGCATCGGCAGCGCCGCTCGCGGCGATATAGCCGAGCGCCACGTTCTTCAGGCGGCGTGCGCCCTTGGCGGCCGGCGAATATTCGAAACGGTTCGCCCGCGCGCCCTCATAGGCGGCACGCCATTCGGCTTCGAGCAGGTTGCCGAGATCGGCGCGCAGGGCCTCGCGGGCGCGGAAGATCGCATCGGGATCCACCACCGCCATCTGGTCGCCGATGAAGCTGTCCGAGGGGAGCAGCACCGCCTCGGCAATGAAGGCGCGATCGAGCGACGGATCGGTCAGCGTGTTGCGGACGGCGTCGATCAGCGCGGCGTGGTCGCCCTTGCCGGTGGTCACCGCGGCGACCAGCGTGTCGAGCATCAGCTGCTGCATCGCCTCGTAGCGCGCGAACGGATCGTCGTCATGCGCCGAGAGGAAGGCGAGATCGGCGGCGCTGCGATTGGCGTCGACGATGACGGGTGCCGAGAAGCCGCGATTGATCGAGAGCACCGCTCGCTCGGGCAAGTTTTCGAAGCGCAGTTCCTGCTCGGGCTTGTCGAACAGCACCAGCTGTTCGTCGGTCAGCGGCGTGCCGCTCTTCTCGCCGAACAGACGGATCTTGAGCGGGAGGACCATTGGCTCCTTGACCGGCTGGCCCGGCGTCGGCGGCACGGTCTGGGCGAGCGCGAGCCGGGTGGTCGCACCGTCCTGCACGAGGTTGGCGGAGACGCGCGGGGTGCCCGCCTGGCTGTACCAGTGGCGGAACTGGCCGAGATCGACCCCGCCGGCTTCCTCCATGCTGGCCACGAAATCCTCGCAGGTGGCGGCGGTGCCGTCGAAGCGATCGAAATAGAGGTCGGTCGCGGCGCGGAACTTCTGCGGGCCGAGGATGGTGGCCATCATCCGGATCAGCTCGGCGCCCTTGTTGTAGATGGTCGCCGTGTAGAAGTTCGAGATCTCGATATATTCGTCCGGACGCACCGGGTGCGCGAGCGGGCCGGCATCTTCCGGGAACTGGCTGGCGCGCAGGGACCGCACATCCTCGATCCGCTTGACCGCGGCCGAGCCCTGATCGGCCGAGAAGCTCTGGTCGCGGAAGACGGTGAAGCCTTCCTTGAGGCTCAGCTGGAACCAGTCGCGGCAGGTGACGCGGTTGCCCGACCAGTTGTGGAAATATTCGTGCGCGACCACCGCGGCGATCGCATCATAGTCCCAGTCGGTGGCGGTGTCGGGATCGGCGAGGATGTAGCGGCTGTTGAAGACGTTCAGCCCCTTGTTCTCCATCGCGCCGAAGTTGAAGTCGTCCACCGCGACGATGTTGAACACGTCGAGATCGTACTCGCGGCCATAGACGTCCTCGTCCCACTTCATGCTGAGCTTCAGTGCGTGGAGGGCGTGGTCGGTCTTGGGCAGGTCGGGCGCGCGGACATAGATGCCCAGCTGGACCTCGCGGCCCGACATCGTCGTGAAGGTGCCGGTATTGGCGACAAGGTCGCCCGCGACCAGCGCGAACAGGTAGCTCGGCTTCGGGAAGGGATCGTGCCACTCCGCCCAGTGGCGGCCGCCCTCGGCGGGCCCTTGCGCGATCGGGTCGCCATTGGCGAGCAGCACCGGGAAGCGCGCCTTGTCCGCGGTCATGCGGACCTTGTACTTGGAGAGCACGTCCGGGCGATCGGGGAAGAAGGTGATGCGGCGGAAGCCCTCCGCCTCGCACTGGGTGCAGAGCATGCCCGACGAGGCGTAAAGGCCCTGGAGCTGGGTGTTGCGCTCGGGCGCGATCACCACTTCGGTCTCGATGCTGTGGGCATCGCCGGTGAGCGGGATGACCAGATCCTGCCCGTCCATCCGCCAGTTCTGCGCCTCTGCGCCATCGACCTTGATCGAAACGGCCTCCAGGCCATCACCGCTCAGCACCAGCGGGCGATCATGCGCGCCGTTGCGGGTGACGATCAACGCTGCCCGGACCCGGGTGGCGGCGGGATCGAGGTCGAAGTCCAGCGCGATTTCCGGCACCAGCCAGTCGGGTTGACGATAGTCCTCGCGGCGAATGGCCTGGGGAGCTGCGGCGGCGATGCGGGCGTCACTCATACATTGTGGGATATAGGACAAGCAGCTCTTGCCGCCACTGTAATTCTGTCGATTGGCGCGATCGAGCGAAACGAAGCCGCCGCGCAACCTTGGCGCGGCGACCAGGAAATGCTGCGACGAACGGTTGGACCGATTGACGGGCCCCGAAGCGCTGCTACGCTTGAAATATTGTTGCGACCAACAGGGAATTCAGATGCTTCGTTCGACTGCGCCGCTTGCCCTCGTCCTTTGCGCGGCGTCGCCCGCCTTCGCCCAGACCGCCGCTGAGCGAAACGCCATCATCACCGCCCCGATGCCTGCCGACCAGGCCGCGCTGAAGAGCCATGTGATGTTTCTCGCCTCGGATGCGCTGAAGGGCCGCGAGGCGGGCACGCCCGAATTCGAGATCGCGGCGAATTACGTCGCATCGCAATTCTATGCCGCCGGCCTGAAGCCCGCGGGCGATGACGGCGGCTATCTGCAGAAGGTGCCGCTGGTCAGCTACAAGCTCGAGGGCACGGGCGCGATGTCGATCGGCGGCGGCAAGGCGGCGCCGGTTGCCCTGGTCGCGGGCAAGGACTTCATCGCCGGCGCGAACCCGGAAAAGCCCGAATACAGCGTCACCGCGCCGGTGGTGTTCGTCGGCTATGGCATCGTCGGGCTGGGGCGTGACGACTACAAGGGCGTCGACGTGAAGGGCAAGATCGTCGCCTTCTTCGGCGGCGCGCCGTCGAGCTTCCCAGGCGAGGAAGGCGCGCATTTCCAGAACCCAGCCGCCAAGGCGGAGATCGCGAAGAAGCGCGGTGCGATCGGCTATATCA
>JAPJRE010000362.1 GCA_030824725.1 Sphingomonas sp. | reverse complement strand
GTCTTTCTCCATATCGTCGGCGGGGAGGCACGCTAATGCTCCAGCACATTCTTCTCGTCGCCGCCCGCGAGTTCCGCCAGATCGCGATGACGCGCAGCTTCTGGATCACCCTGCTGATCCTGCCCGCTGCCTTCGCCTTCGGCCCGGTCTTCTCGCGCTTCCTCGACAAGTCCGATACCGAGACGGTGATGCTGGTCGACCAGTCCGGCGGCGCTGTCGGCACCGCGCTGCGACAGCGGATTGCGCTGGACGAGCAGCGCGCCGCCCTGGACGCCCTGGCCCGCTATGTCCGCCGGCACGACTTGCAGAAGGCGGCGCCCAACGCGCTGTGGGCCCAGCCGGAGCGCTGGTTCAGCGACTCCGATGTGGCGCGCTTCCTGGCCGAAGGCGGCGTCGAACGCGCACGGCAGGCGATCGCCCGCGTCTCGAAGGAGGATGCGGAGGGATTCAAGGCACCCGAACCCGACTATCGCGTGGTCGAGACCCCCGCGGCGGTGGTGCAGGCCGCACCGGGCACGATCGCCAAGACGCTGGAGCCGTTGCTCCACCCCGGCGAGAAGTCCGACACCAAGCCGGTTGACTATGTCGTGCTGATCCCGCGCGACTTCGGCGCCTCGCCGGCGGTACGGCTCTGGGCCAATGGCGTGCCGCGCGGTTCGTTCGTCGCCAAGCTGCAGACGGTGCTCACCCAGGAACTGCGCAGCCGCTATCTGGTCGCCAACGGCCTGACGCCCCGGGCCGCTGCCGCGGCCGGCGCCATCGGCCCGGCGATCCAGGTGACGACGCCGCCCGAGGGCAGCGGACGCGAGCGGGTGGTCATCCGCTCGATCCTGCCGCTGGCCTGTGCCTATATCCTGATGATGTCGCTGGTGCTTTCGGGCAGCTGGATGCTGCAGGGCACGGTGGAGGAACGCAGCAACAAGCTGCTGGAGACGGTGCTGGCCTGCGTCTCGCCCAACGAACTGATGTACGGCAAGCTGGTCGGCACCGTGGCGGTCGGCCTGTCGATGATCGTCACCTGGGCGGCCTGCGGTGCCTTCGCCGCCTATGCCACCCACGGAACCATCGCCGAGCTGATCCGCCCCGCGCTGGCGCCGGTGTCGTCGGTGGGCAGCGTGGCCGCGATCCTCTACTTCTTCACCGCGGGCTATGTGATGGTCTCGATGCTATTCTTGGTGATCGGCGCGATGAGCGATTCGATGCGGGACGCGCAGGGCTATCTCACCCCAGTGATCCTTTTGATCATGATGCCGTTCACGCTGCTGGTGCAGGCGGTGCTGCGCGGGGCCGGGGGCCTGGGGGTCGAGGTGCTGACCTGGCTTCCGCTGTATACGCCGTTCACGGTGCTCGCGCGGCTCGGCAGCGGGATTCCGGCCTGGGAAGTGCTGGGCTCCGGCGCGACGCTGGCAGCGTTCATCGTCCTCGAAGTGTGGCTGCTGGGCCGCGTGTTCCGCGCCAGCCTGCTCGCGGGGGGCGGCAAGCGGAGCCTGGCGCAGATCGCGACGCTGATGCGCCGCGCCGACGCCTGAGCGGCGGGGAGCTGGTCCAGGCTCCCTTCAGCGCCTGGCAACCACGAGGCATTGCGCATCGGCAGCAGGCGCGACGGACATGCGGTGCCCCTGGTCGGGGCCGGGAAATGCCTGCTCCGCCCCGTCCGCGAAGATCGGCCCGCCGTCGTTCATAGCGGACTTGCTAGACGCTCCAGGGCGGTTCGCACCGCCTTGGCGCTCCACCGCCTTAGCTGGTCGCGCGCAGCCGCGGAGGCAATTCGCGGATCGGGCAATAGCGATAGCTGGTGTTTCCCTCAGACCGTATCGTAAAGTTGAGCGCATCGGGAATGTCGATCGTCTGCCGCTCGACAAAGCGCTTTCCGGGGTTGGCACCGACATGGATGCAGGTCTGGCTGACCTTGTAGAGGCTGCCATATCCGCTGGGTCGTTTGGAAAGAACCCGGGCGATGCAGGCGCGGCCATGCGCCGTGCTGATGCCCTTGTCGTCATAGCGCCGGATCGCGGCATTCGGCGGATTACCGCATCGCACGCCCCGCGCGACGAAGATGCCGGGCTTCAACTTGTACACGCCGCCCGGCGGTGGCGTACGATCCGGATCGGCTGCCGATGGGGTGGCGACAAGCGCAGCAGCCGTCAGCGCCGCAATGGAAGCAAGGGCGTGACGAACGCTCGATGTAGACATGGCGGCTTCTCCAGCTCGGTAGGGATGCGGTAATATGGTCATCGAACCAGCTTCAACGCGGACAGGCGAGATCGCCCTCTTCGCACGCCGCGATCTTCCGGAGCTGCCGGGTACGCTGCTGGCTGAGTTCCTTCAGGCAGCGTGCCTCGACCATCGCACGGGCGGAACCACCCCGCACGCCCGACGTCTCGAACTTGCACTGGGAGTCGCGAAACGCGATCCAGCTTCGCTGCGCGGTGCGGAGGAGCAGGCGCGACGCGGGCGACAGTCGCGCGCTTGCGGTCCTGTATTCGGCATTCAATGCCTGATCGGCGACGCGCGCCTCGCCCGCTGCCGAAAGGTTGGCCGCGGACTGCGTCTGGGCCGCCACCGGTACGATCGCCAAGCCAAATGCCATGGCCATGACGAGACTGCGAAAACCATATGCCCGCATACAAAGTCCTTCCGATTCCCGATGGCGCCGAACGCGACACCAACGCACCACATGCTCAAATCGACGAGCGCACGATCTCCGAACATGGTCTTGGCCAAGCCATCGCAGGCCGGCCCTCACGCCGTCGTCGCTGCGTGGATGAGTCCCATGCCCAACAGCACGAAGATCCCGCCGGTCACCCGATCGATGGCCAGGGAGGCGCGCGGGCTGGACAGCAGCGGCCGAATGCCGCCCGCACATGCCGACAGGCCGAGAAACCGGTGGCACGCACATGTTGCGTCGATCCCGCCAAGCCTCTATGCGCCGCCACATTCGCAAGGACCCGGTGCAATCCCGGGTGGCTATTCCGGCCGCCGATCCGCCGGACAACAACACGCACCATTTTGTCGGCGCTGCTCGGCGCCTTGTGCCCTGTTGTGGATTTTCAATGACCTTCGATTTCACCGCATACCGCCGCCAGTGGTTCACGGACGGCATCACCGCTCGCCGGGATCTGCTGGCGGGCATCGTCGTCGCCCTGGCGCTGATCCCCGAAGCGATCGGCTTTTCCATCATCGCCGGGGTCGATCCGCGCGTTGGGCTCTACGCTTCCGTCGCAATCGCGATGACCGTCGCGCTGATCGGGGGGCGTCCTGGCATGATCTCCGCCGCGACGGCGGCAGTCGCCGTCCTCGTCGGTCCGCTCGTGCGCGACCACGGCGTCGAATATCTCTTTGCGGCAACGATCCTGATGGGCCTGATCCAGATCGCGGCCGGCGTGCTGCGGCTCGATCTGGTCATGCAGTTCGTCTCGCGCTCGGTCATCACCGGCTTCGTCAATGCCCTCGCCATTCTGATCTTCCTGGCGCAGCTGCCGCAGCTCACGAACGTCGGCTGGGAGACCTATGCGATGGTCGCCGCCGGCCTGGCGATCCTCTACGGCTTTCCCCGCATCACCAAAGCGGTGCCGTCGCCGCTGGTCGCCATCCTCGTGCTGAGCGCGATCAGCATCGCTCTCGCGCTGCCGGTCCATACGGTGGGCGACATGGGCAAGCTGCCGCAGGGCTTGCCGAGTTTCGCCTTGCCGCAGGTCCCGCTGACCCTGGAGACGCTGCGGATCATCCTGCCCTATGCGCTGACCATGGCGGCGGTGGGATTGCTCGAATCGCTGCTCACCGCGCAGATCGTGGACGACATGACCGACACCGACAGCGACAAGCGCCGGGAATGCGCAGGGCAAGGCGGCGCGAACATCGTCGCGGCCCTGTTCGGCGGCATGGGGGGCTGCGCGATGATCGGCCAGTCCGTCATCAACGTCACGTCCGGGGGGCGTGGCCGCCTGTCCACCTTCGTGGCGGGCGCCTTCCTGCTCTTCCTCCTGGCCGTGCTGGGTCCCTATGTCGGGCGTGTGCCGATGCCGGCGCTGGTGGCGGTGATGATCATGGTGTCGATCGGGACGTTCAGCTGGAATTCGATTCCGAACCTTCGCCGCCACCCGCCGACCTCCTCCATCGTGATGCTCACCACGGTTGCGGT
>JAPJRE010000361.1 GCA_030824725.1 Sphingomonas sp. | reverse complement strand
TGTCGACGGTAAGCTCGGTCGCCTTGCCGTTGACCTTGAGCTGGACGGGCAGGGTGGGAGGCGTCTCCATCGGCGCTACCGGTTCCTTGTTGCTGGCGGTGGCGGGCAAGGCCGTCACGGCCGCGAAGCCTGCGCCGCTCGTCAGCAAGCCGCGCCGTGATACGCCGATTTCGGCTGGACCATCCATGTTGGGCATCCCCTGCTTTCCTGAGTCCCGTCCCCGGACGGAGTCGGTGTGGACGGGCATTCCTTGGACCATGCGTGTATCGGCTTTCCCGCCCGGCCGCAAATGTACCCGAAGACAGTTCGACGTTACGCCATTGCAATTCGGCAACAGTCCCGTGACATTTTGTTTCTGCCCATGTCCAACGCGTTGCCATTCGCAAACTATCGTGCAGACATGCCCAAATGCGAAGGCGCACGAAAGTTGCGTCAGCTGCGGAAAAAATTCCGGCAAAAGGGAAAATCCATGACGTCAACGTTCAGAACCTGTCTGCTCGCGTCGACCATGCTGGTCGCGGGCATTGCGGCGCCGGCCTATGCGCAGCAACAAAGCCTGCCCGAAACCGAGAGCCAGACCGAAACGGCAAGCGAAATCGTCGTCACCGGCTCGCGCATCGCGCGCGCCGATCTCGAGCTTGCCAGCCCGGTTACGGTGATCGGCCAGCAGGAACTCGAATTCCGCCAGCCGGGCACGGCCGACGACATCCTGCGCACCCTGCCGGGCGTGCGCCCGAACATCGGTGCCGGCGTGAACAACGGCTCGGATGGTTCGTCCACCGTCGATCTGCGCGGCATCGGGCCGCAGCGCACGCTGGTGCTGCTCGACGGCCGCCGCCAGGTGCCGTACGGCCTGGACGGCCTGACCGATACCAACAACATCCCGCTTGCGCTGCTGCAGCGCATCGAAGTGCTGACCGGCGGTGCATCCTCGACCTATGGCGCCGACGCGGTGGCCGGCGTGGTCAACTTCATCACCCGTCGCGACTTCTCCGGCATCGACGCATCGGCGAGCTATCGCGTCTCCGAGCGCGGTGACAGCCAGCGCTTCAAGGCGGACCTCGTTGTGGGCGCCAATATCGCCGATGGGCGCGGCAACGTCGTGTTCAGCGTCGGCTATACCAAGGCCGACCCGCTACTCCACCTCGATCGTTCGATCAGCGCGATTCCGATCAGCTCGACCAACGGCCAGTTCCTGGGCGCAACCGCTGCACAGGTGACGATCTTCGCCTCGCCGTCCAACGCGGCGCTTGGCGTTCCCGCCAGCACGCTGGGTGCCGTGGTGAACCCGACGACGGGCCTGCTGCAGGCGGCGACGGCGGCGGACACCTACAACACCAATATCGGCACCTATTTCCAGACGCCGCTTGATCGCATCAACGCCTATTCGGCGGCGCGGTACGAGATCAACGACAATATCGAGTTCTACGGGACCGCGCAGTTCACCCGCAACCAGATCGCGACGCAGCTCGCCTCGTCGGGCACGTTCGGCAACACCTATCAGCTGTCGCTGAACAACCCGTATCTGCCCTCGGGCATCCGTAACCAGCTCTGCACCGCGCGCAGCATCTCCGCGGCGAATTGCGCGGCGGCGGCGGCGGTCCAGGGCGGCCCGGGCACGCCTGGCTATATCGAGGTGCCGGTGATCGCGCAGCGTCGCTTCACCGAATATGGTCCGCGCCTCAACATGTTTGAATCGCAGATGTTTCAGGTTCAGGGCGGCTTCCGCGGCGAGATCGTCAGCGGCCTGAAGTATGACATCTCCGCCCAATATGGCGAGACGACGCAGAACCAGACGCGCGGCAACTGGGGCTCGTTCAGCAAGGTGCAGCAGGCGCTTCGCGCCTACAACACGCCGACCGGCGCGCGCTGCGTGGATACCAACAACAACTGCGTCCCGCTGAACCTGTTCGGCCCCAACGGCTCGATCACCGAGCAGCAGCTGGCCTTCATCGATCTCGATGCGATCATCAACCGCAAGGTGACCCAGACCGTCGTTACCGGCAGCGTCTCGGGCGATCTGTTCGCGTCGCCGCTCGCTGCCAACAAGATCGCCTTCGCGGTCGGCGGCGAATATCGCAAGCTCACCGCGGCCAGCCAGCCGGACGGCCCCTCGCAGATCCAGGGCGAAGTGCTCGGCACCGGCGCGCGCACGCCGCCGGATGTGGGCCGCTACAGCGTGAAGGAAGTGTTCGGCGAAATCATTGCGCCGCTGATCGAGGACAAGCCCTTCTTCCACAAGCTGACGGTCGAGGCGGGTGTCCGCTATTCGGACTACACCACCACCGGCGGCAGCACGACCTGGAAGGCGGGCGGCACCTGGGAGCCCTATCAGGGCTTCAAGTTCCGCGGCAGCTATCAGGTCGCGGTGCGCTCGCCGAACATCCAGGAACTGTACCAGTCGCCGGTACAGGGGCTGGGCAACCTGACCGTCGATCCCTGCCAGGGCGCGGTCTCGGGCGGCCTCGCGCAGCTCTGCATCGCCACGGGAGCGCCGGCCGGCACGATCGGATCGATCCCGGCGCCGACCTCGGGCCAGATCAACAACACGACCTCGGGCAATCGCGAGCTCGATGTCGAGCGCGCCAAGACCTGGACCCTGGGCGGCGTGTTCACGCCGGCCGCGGTGAAGGGCTTCTCGCTGACCTTCGACTATTTCAACATCCGCGTTCGCGACGCGATCACCCAGCCGGCCCAGTCGGACATTCTGAACGGCTGCTACTCGTCGTCGCTCAATCCCGGCTTCGCCAACAACGCCTTCTGCGCGCTGATCGGCCGCAACCCGCTGACCGGCAGCCTGAACGGCGCGGGTGAAACCCCCGGCGTGATCCTGAGCTACTCGAACCTGGGCGTGATCGAGACCGCGGGCATCGAACTGGGCGTGAACCAGTCTATCCGCCTCAGCGACATCGGCATCAACGACGGCGGCACCATCACCGCCAGCTTCAACGGTACCCGGCTGAGCTATTATCACTTCCAGGCGACGCCGAACGCGATCAACCGCAACTGCACCGGCTATTACAGCGCCGGCGGCTGCACCAACCCGCGTGCCAAGTATCGTTGGAACGGGCGCCTGACCTATGGCCGCGAAGTGTTCGACATCTCGCTGCTGTGGACCCATATCAGCCAGGTCAGCCTGGAGCCGTTCCTCGCCACGCGCCTGCCGGGTGACGTGCCGCAGCCGGGCGGTCCCAACCCCTCGACCATCCTCGAGCGGTTCCGCAGCATCCCGACCTTCGATTATTTCGATCTGTCCGCCCGGGTCAGCCCCACCAAGGAGTTCGACCTGACGCTCACCGTGAACAACCTGTTCGACAAGAAGCCGCCGCTCGTCGGCGCGGGCGTCGGCGGGACGGCGTTCAACAGCGGCAACACCTTCCCGACGATCTACGATCCGATCGGTCGTTCCTACACGATCGGTGCACGCCTGCGGTTCTGATCCGCATCCAAACCATAAGTGTCTCCCAACATCTGGGCGGCGGGCCGAAAGGCCCGCCGTTTTTTTTGTTGGGGGACCGGGGTCAGCCCTGCTGGTCGGACAGGTCCATGAAGTTGCGGGCGGCCTCGCGATCGGCTTCGTCCTCGAAGGTGACATCGAGATCGGGCGCGCTGCCGAGCATGAACAGCAGCGCCCAGAGCGCGAAGCGGCGGGCGCGATCGGTCTCCAGGCCGAGATCGACCTTCATCCGCTCGATGCCCGAGGCGAGCGCGGGCGGGGTGAGGGCGCCGAGATCGGCAGTGCCGAAATAGCGGACTAGCTGGTCGTCGAGTTGCATGGCCTTGGCCTAGGCGCGTTGGCGGGCGGCGGCAAGAATACGGGATATTCCCAAGCGACGCGCGTCGCATCGCGGTCCATGCGGCAGGATCATGTGGACCTATCACCCCGATCTGCTCGCCACGCCGGTGCCGCGCTACACCAGCTATCCCACTGCCGCCGAGTTCGGCGAGGGTTTGGGCGCGGCGGAGATGGCGGCCGCGCTCGACCGGGTGGCGCCCGATGCCGAGCTATCGCTCTACCTCCACATCCCCTTCTGCCGCGAGATCTGCTGGTATTGCGGCTGCAACACCGGCGCCGCCAATCGCGCCGCGCGGCTCGATGCCTATCTGCTGCGGCTCGGCGAGGAGATCGATCTGGTCGCGCGGCGG
>JAPJRE010000360.1 GCA_030824725.1 Sphingomonas sp. | reverse complement strand
GACACCGGACGGGGGGGGGGGCCCGGCGCGACGCGAGGGTGGAGGGGGCTCTCCGCGAGCTAGTCGCTTGTGGAGGCCCCCCTCCACCACGGCCTGCGGCCGCGGTCCCCCTCCCCGTGCCGGGGAGGATTGTTGCCTGTACCATCAAACCAGCGCCTTGGCCTCGTCGTCCATCTCGCCGGAGACTTCGCTCGCCTGGAGCAGCATCTCGGTATGCGCGGCGCCCGATGGGATCATCGGGAAGCAATTGGCCAGCTTCGCCACACGGCAATCGACCAGCACCGGGCCGTCATGGTCGAGCATCGCCTGGATGCCGTCGTCCAGCTCCGCGCGCTTTTCAATGCGGATGCCCTTCCAGCCATAGGCCTCGGCCAGCTTCACGAAATCGGGCAGCGCGTCCGAATAGCTCTCGGAGTAGCGCGACTGGTAGGTCAGCTCCTGCCACTGGCGGACCATGCCCATATATTCGTTGTTGAGGATGA
The DNA here is from genome assembly GCA_030824725.1 of Sphingomonas sp. GTDB lineage: Bacteria > Pseudomonadota > Alphaproteobacteria > Sphingomonadales > Sphingomonadaceae > Sphingomonas. Next base: position 3,678 of record JAPJRE010000360.1, on the reverse strand, counting down.
AGATCTTCACCGGCAGGCGATACTGGGTCGCGGTCGCCAGCTCCTGGATGTTCATCTGGATCGAGGCTTCGCCGGCGATGTCGATGACCAGTTCGTCCGGATTGCCGAGTTGCGCACCGATCGCAGCGGGCAGGCCATAGCCCATCGTGCCAAGGCCGCCGCTGGTCAGCCACTTGTTCGGCGCCTCGAAGCCGAAATGCTGGGCCGCCCACATCTGATGCTGGCCGACCTCGGTGGTGATGATCGGCGCACGATGCTTGGTCGCCTCGTACAGCGCGCGGATCGCCCGCTGCGGCATGATCGCCTCGCCCGCCTCGGGGAAATCGAGGCAGCGGCGTGCGCGCCAGCCCTGGATGCGGCTCCACCATTCGCCGAGGTCGGGCTTGGGATGGCCGCGTGCCTTCCAGCTCTCGACCATCGCGTCCAGCGCCCGCGCGCAATCGGCGATGATCGGCAGATCGACGCGGACATTCTTGTTCACGCTCGAACGGTCGATATCGATGTGCACCTTGCGGCTGTTCGGCGCGAAGGCATCGAGCCGGCCGGTGACGCGATCGTCGAAGCGCGAGCCGACCGCGATGATCAGGTCCGCCTGGTTCATCGCCATATTGGCTTCATAGGTGCCGTGCATGCCGAGCATGCCCAGCCACTGGTCCGACGAGGCGGGCAGGGCGCCCAGGCCCATCAGCGTGGAGGTGACCGGCGCGCCGGTCAGCGCCGCCAGCTCGCGCAGCAGGCGCGTGGCTTCGGGGCCCGAATTGATCACGCCGCCGCCGGTGTAGAAGACCGGGCGCTCGGCCGCGGCGAGCATGTCGACCGCTTCCTGGATCTTCGCCGCTTCGGGCTCAGTGGTCGGGCGATAGGTCTTGTGCTGGATCGGGCCCGGCGCCTCGTAGCGCGCGGTGGCGACTTGGACGTCCTTGGGGATGTCGATCACGACTGGGCCGGGGCGGCCCGAGACCGCGATATGGAATGCCTCATGGACGGTCGCGCCGAGCAGTTCCGGCCGCTTCACCAGATAATTGTGCTTGGTGCAGTGGCGGGTGATGCCGACCGTGTCCGCCTCCTGGAAGGCGTCGGTGCCGATCAGCGTCGTCGGGACCTGCCCGGTGATGACGACCATCGGGATCGAATCGAGCAGCGCATCGGTGATGCCGGTGATCGCGTTGGTCGCACCCGGACCCGAGGTGACGAGGACGACGCCCGGCTTGCCGGTCGACCGCGCATAGCCTTCGGCGGCGTGGGTCGCCGCCTGTTCGTGGCGGACCAGGATGTGCTTGATCCGGTCCTGCTTGAACAGGGCGTCGTAAATCGGAAGCACGGCACCGCCCGGATAGCCGAACACGACTTCCACCCCGAGGTCGGTCAAAGCCTCGATCAGGATGTCTGCGCCGCTTTTCTCGGTCACCTTTGCCTCCACGCATTCGAAAAATGGTATACAGTGCGGAAAGTGCTCCGCCGGAGAGGGGCTGCTACTCGCACGAATATGATGCGTCAACCCCTATTGAGATAATTTACTTTCAATCTTGCTCAAATTTTCGTACGTATCTGTCTCCGTCGTCACCTCCCACCCCCCTGGAGGCTGGCGGCGGAACCAGGTGTACTGGCGTTTGGCATATTGGCGAGTGGCGGTGGCGCCCGCTTGCTGCGCCTGTTCCGCCTCCCATTCGCCGCGCTGGAGCTTGCCGATTTCCTCGACTCCGATCGCGCGCAGCACCGGCGCGTCGGCGGGAATGTCGGTACGGGCGAGCAGGGCGCGGACCTCGTCTTCGGCGGTGGCGAGCATGGTGGCGAAGCGGCGATCGATCCGCTCGCCCAGCCAGGCGCGATCGGGGAGCAGGATCGTCGCGGCGAGCTGGACCTTGTCCCCGATCCCGCCCTCGCGGCGATCCTGCCATTCGGCGAGCGTGCGCCCGGTCGAGCGGACGACCTCGAGGGCGCGGGCGACGCGGGTGGTGTCGGTCGCATGCAGCCGCGCGGCGGCGGCCGGATCGGCGAGGGTGAGCGCGGCATGCGCCTCGGCGACGGGCAGGGCGCGGACCTCGGCGCGGATGTTCGGGTCGATCTCGGGGATCGGGGCGATGCCGTCGATCAGTGTGCGGAGATACAGGCCGGTGCCGCCGACCAGGATCGGCAGGCGATCCTCGGCATGCGCGTCGACGATCGCAGCGCGGGCCTCGGCGGCCCAACGCGCGGCCGAACACGCCTCGGCGCCGTCGATATGGCCGAACAGCCGGTGCGGCGCGCGCGCCTCTTCTTCCTCGGAGGGGCGGGCGGTGAGGATGCGGAGATCGGCATAGACCTGCATCGAATCCGCGTTGATCACGGTGCCGCGATGCTTTTCGGCGAGCGCCAGCGCCAGCGCGGACTTGCCGCTGGCCGTTGGCCCTGCAATGAGCGCGACGCGCGACAGCCCAGGGGAAATCATGTTCATTGCGACGCTGATAGCAGAAGGTCTCACGTCAGGGCAGCTGGACGCAGTGGCCGATCGGATCGCGGCGGCGGGGTGCACGCCGGGCGCGTGGCGCTGGCTTGACGAAGGCATCGCGGCCGACCTGCCGTTCACGGCGCAGCCGGATGCGGCGCGTGCCGCGCTGGAAGGTGCGATAGCCGGTGCCGACGTGATCGTGCAGGTGGTGGCGCACCGCGCCAAGAAGCTACTCGTCGCCGACATGGATTCGACGATGATCACCGTCGAGTGCATCGACGAGCTGGCCGACTATGCCGGCATCAAGCCGCAGATCGCCGAGGTGACCGAGCGGGCGATGCGCGGCGAGTTGGACTTTGCCGAGGCGCTCGATGCCCGCGTCGCGCTGCTCAAGGGCCTGCCCGAGAGCGCGATCGACCAGTGCCTCGCAGAGCGCGTACAGCTGATGCCCGGCGCCCAGGCGCTGGTGAAGACCATGCGCGCGCGGGGTGCTCACACGATCCTCGTCTCGGGCGGCTTCACCCGCTTCGCCGAGCCGGTTGGCACGCAGATCGGCTTCGACCGCCGCATCGCCAATGTGCTGGAGATCGAAGACGGCAAGCTCACCGGCACGGTCACCAAGCCGATCGTCGACAGCAGCACCAAGGAAACCACGCTGCTCGGCGCGATGGCCGAGCTGGGCCTCGCCCCGGAGCAGACCATGGCGGTGGGCGACGGCGCCAACGACCTGGCGATGATCCGCAAGGCCGGGCTGGGCGTCGCCTACCACGCCAAGCCGATCGTCGCCGCCGCTGCCGGCGCCCGGATCGACCATGGCGACCTGACGGCTTTGCTCTATGCCCAGGGCATCGCACGCGCCGACTGGGTCACCGCCTGAGGCCTTAGCGGACCCCGCGCCCGAAGGTGTAGCTGAGCGCGAGGCCGCCCGAGAACTGGTTCTTCGAGCCATAGCGCTCGGTGATCGGCGAGCGCGACGCGTCGCCGGTCAGCCGGTCATAGGCGAGATAGCCGTACAGGCCCCAGCGCTTGCTCAGTTGGCGGATGGCGGTGGTGGCGAGGCCGACGCTGTGCACGACATTGTCGCCGACCTGGGAGACCGGGATCCCGGCAGCAGTCGCGTCACGCTGGGTCACGCCGAAATAGGCGCGGCGAGATTTTGCGTCGGACAGGCCCAGGCGCGGGCCGATCGAGACCAGCCAGCGATCGCCGTCGCGCTGGACATAATCGAGCGCGAGCATGCTCACCACGCC
>JAPJRE010000359.1 GCA_030824725.1 Sphingomonas sp. | reverse complement strand
TTCCAGAACGCCTGTTGGTCTCGGTGAGACACTGCCCCACCCCCAACCCCTCCCCTGAAGGGGAGGGGCTTAGCGCCCGCTATTCCTCGTTGAACCGCGCCTCGACCAGCGCGACCAGCGCCTGCACCGCGCCCTCGGCGCCGTCGCCTTCGGCCCAGATCGTGATCGTGTCGCCCTTGGCCGCGCCCAGCATCATCAGGTCGAGGATCGAGGTGCCGGCGGCGCTGTTGCCGTCCTTCTCGACGGTCAGCTCGCAGGGCTGGGTGCTGGCGAGGGTGACGAAGGCCATGCTGGCGCGGGCGTGGAGGCCGCGGCGGTTCTCGATGAGCACCTCGCGCGACACCCGGCTCATTGCGGCGGCCCCAGCATTTCCGACGCGACCGTCACATATTTGCGGCCGGCGTCGCGCGCGGCGAGCACCGCGTCGGTGACGGACATGGTCTTGCGGGCGCTGCCGAGGCGGATCAGCATCGGCAGGCTGATGCCGGCGATCACCTCGACCTTGCCCGCCTTCATCAGCGAGATGGCGAGATTGGAGGGGGTGCCGCCGAACAGGTCGCTCAGCACGATCACGCCTTCGCCCGAATCGACCGCGCCGATGGCGCTGGCGATGTCGGCGCGGCGGCCCTCCATGTCGTCCTCGGGGCCGATGCAGATCGCGGCGACCTGCTCCTGTTTCCCCACCACATGTTCCATCGCGACGACGAACTCCTCGGCGAGTCGTCCGTGCGTCACGAGCACCAACCCGATCATTCTATTCTCCGCCCCTAGCCATGGACACCGGCGCCCCCTCCAGGGAGTCCTGTGGCGCGGTCTGCAAATCTCTGTGCGTCACCGTGGGCGAAAATCCTTCGTCGCGCAACCGGGCGGCCATCCGCTCGGCGACATGGACCGAGCGATGCCGTCCGCCGGTGCAGCCGAACGCGATGGTCACATAGGCTTTCCCCTCCGCCTGGTAACGGGGGAGGAGGAGCAGCAGCAGCGACTCGATCTGCGCCATGGCCGCATCATAGGCGGGGTCGGCGGCGACATAGGCGGAGACGTCGGCGTCGAGTCCCGTGCCGGGACGAAGCTGGGCATCCCAGTGCGGGTTGCGCAGGAAGCGCATGTCGAGGACGAGGTCCGCGTCGCGCGGCAGCCCGCGCGAGAAGCCGAACGACGTGACGCTGAAGGTGGTCTTGCCGCCGTCGGCCGAGAAGATCTGGCGGATCGCCTGCGACAGCTGGTTCGCCTTCATGTCGGTGGTGTCGAGCAGCCGGTTGGCCCAGCGGCGCAGGGGGCCGAGCAGCTCGCGCTCGCGGGCGATGCCGTCCTCGGCGGGGCGGTCCTGCGCGAGCGGGTGGCGGCGGCGGGTCTCGGAGAAGCGGCGGATCAGCTCGGCGCCGGTGCATTCGAGGAAGAGGGTGCCGACATCGAGGCCCTGGTCCTCGCGCAGCTTCTTGATACGCTGGACGATGCTCTCGGCATCGAAGCCGCGGGTCTGGGTGCCGAGGCCGAGCGCGAGCGGGCGCTCGTCATCGCCGCCGTCCGCGCCCGGCGCGGTATCGAGCAGGCGGTTGAGGAGAAGGAGGGGAAGGTTGTCGACCACCTCCCAGCCGAGATCCTCGAGCGTGCGCAGCACGGTCGACTTGCCGGCACCCGACATGCCGGTGACGAGCAGGATATGTTTGGGGCGACGCCGTTGCATGGTGTTCTCGCTTCGCGCGCTCGGATCGACGGGCATGTTCATGCGCGGGCCGCCAGCGGCAGCCGAACGACGAAGCGTGCGCCCTGCGATCGATCCTCCCGCGATTCCACTAATATGCTTCCCTGATGGCCTTCGACGATGGTGCGGGCAATGGCAAGCCCGAGCCCGGAATGCTGGCCGAACGCCTCACTGGAGGGACGGACCGAATGGAAGCGGCGGAAGATCGCCTCGCGCGCTTCCTCGGGTACGCCGGGGCCTTCGTCCTCGACCCAGACGGCAAGGGCGTCGTCTTCCTCCTGCGCCGAGATCGCGATCAGTCCGCCGGGGGGCGAGAAGGACAGCGCGTTTTCGATGAGGTTCTCGAACACGCGCTCGAGCCGCGTCGGATCACCCATCACCTCCATCGAGACGCCATAGGGGCGATCGAAGCGGAGGCGGATTTCCTCGGGCACGCCGCGAGTCTCGCGCTGGCCGATCAGCGCGGCGATGAGGTCGCCCAGGTCGAACGGCTCGAAGGTGGTGCGGCTGAGCTGGGCGTCGATGCGCGAGGCTTCCGAGATGTCGGTGATCAGCCGGTCGAGCCGGTGGACGTCGTCGCGGACGATGTCGAGCAGCTGGTCGCGCAGCGCGGGATCCTTGACGGTCGACAGCCCTTCGACGGCGGAGCGGAGCGACGCCAGGGGGTTCTTCAGCTCATGGGTGACGTCGGCGGCGAAGGTTTCGGTCGCGTCGATGCGGGCGCGCAGCGCCCCGCTCATGTCGGAGAGCGCGCGGGCGAGCATGCCGATCTCGTCGCGGCGCTCGGGCAGGCGAGGGACCACCACCTCGCGGGCGCGGCCGAGGCGGACGCGGATCGCCGCCAGCGCCAGCCGCCGCAGGGGGCGCACGATGGTGCGGGCGAGGAACAGCGAGAGCAGCACCGAGACCAGCGAGACGATGCCGAGCACCACGCCCAGCCGGTAACGCTCCAGCCGCACCGTCTGGGTGATGTCGCGGGCGTTGAACGCGGTCATCACCACGCCAAGGCCGGTGATCGGCGCGGCGGCGGTGATCACGGGGGTCCGATCGGGCGCGCGCCAAACGCTGGCGGCGGCGGCGTGCGTGTCCAGCGCGGTCTTGACGTCGGGCCAGTCCAGCCCGGCATCGCGCGGTCGCTCGCGATAGAGCGGCGCGCGATCGGCGCCTGCCACCTTGTCGATCACCGCGTCGAGAAAGCGCGCAATGGTCTGGCCCACCGGATCCTTGTCCGGATCGCGCAGCACCAGGTTGCGCAGGCCCAGCTCGCGGCTGTCGCTGAGCAGCTTGCCCTGCGGGTCGTAGAGCCGAATGCGCGTGCCCATGTCGCGGGCGAGGCTCAGCACCAGCAGGTCGCGGCGCTTGTCGGTGGCGGAGGCCAGCGCCTGGGCGATCAGTCGCACCTCGCGGCTGGTCTGCTCGACGCGGCTGTCGACGATGCGGCTGCGATAGCTGTCGAGATAGAAGAAGCCGCCGCACAGCAGCGCCAGCGCGAAGATATTGACCGCCAGGATCCGCGGCGTGAGGCTGACCCGGCCCGACCATCGCAGCGCCAGGTCGCGCTCATCATTCATCCGAGAAGCGATAGCCCGCGCCATAGAGCGTCTCGATCGCGTCGAACGCCGGGTCTACCTGGCGGAACTTGCGGCGGACGCGCTTGATGTGGCTGTCGATCGTGCGGTCGTCGACATAGATGTCGTCCTGGTACGCCGCATCCATCAGCTGGTTGCGCGTCTTGACGATGCCCGGGCGCTGGGCAAGCGTCTCCAGGATCAGGAACTCGGTGACGGTCAGCGTGACGTTGACGCCGGCCCAGGTCACCTTGTGCCGCGCCGGATCCATGCTGAGGCGGCCGCGCTCCAGTGCTTCGGCGGGCTCGGCGGGCGCCGCGCCTTCCGCCACCGGCTGGGCCGGCTCGGTACGGCGCAGGATCGCGCGGATGCGGGCGATCAGCAGCCGCTGCGAGAAGGGCTTGGCGATATAGTCGTCCGCGCCCATGGCGAGGCCGAGCGCCTCGTCCAGTTCGTCGTCCTTGCTGGTGAGGAAGATCACCGGGATCTGGCTCTTCTCGCGCAGGCGGCGGAGCAGCTCCAGCCCGTCCATCTTGGGCATCTTGATGTCGAGCACCGCCAGTTCGGGCGGGTTCTCGATCAGCGCCTTGAGCGCGCTTTCGCCGTCCGAATAGACGCGGGTCAGGAACCCCTCGGTCTGGAGGGCGATCGACACCGAAGTGAGGATGTTGCGGTCGTCATCGACCAGCGCGATCGTGGCGGTCATCCGGCAACCCGGGGCTGGCGCAAAATCAGCATCGACACCCGTTAGACCAAAGTTTCTTCCGCCTCAACCGACCGACAACGCTTACCCGGATTGACCCCCTCGGCAGGGGCGTGTCAGGAGAGGCGTCGAAATAAAGTTGCGCGGCAAAACAATCATCTGCTTTGTCATATAAATAGCGCGGCAATGG
>JAPJRE010000358.1 GCA_030824725.1 Sphingomonas sp. | reverse complement strand
GGGCGAAAAACGCTTGCCCAGCGAGCAAAATCAGGCGATCTTGAAGTCAAGCGGCGGGCCACTTGGGGAATGTCGGGTGATTAGCAAGATCGGGACCGCCATGGCGTCGACCTATGCCTTCAGCGCCGGAGCGCACGGAGACTGGCGTATCTCCTCGATCGCGGCCTATCGCGGCGCCGGCCTCGCACCGGCCGAGGCCCTGACCATCCACCCCTGGGAGCCCGGCCCGATCGATGACCCTACAAGTTGGCGCCTGCTCGGCACGGTCAGCAACCTCCGCTATGCGACGCGAGACGAGGTGGCCGGCCTGAGGGCGCGCCAGGAGGGCCTCGACCGCCGACAGGCGACCCATGCAGCCCTGATCCCAATCAAAAAGTCGGCGGCCTGGTGGGACCTCGCGCAGGATGACAGACGCGCGATCTTCGAAGAGACCTCGCAGCACACGGCGATCGGCATGGAGTACCTTCCGGCGATCGCGCGCCGGCTGCACCACAGCCGCGACCTCGGCGAGCCGTTCGATTTCCTGACCTGGTTCGAGTTCGCACCGGCCGATGAGCCGGCGTTCGACAGGCTTTTGGCGCGGCTGCGAGCGACGCGGGAATGGGATTTCGTTGAGCGCGAGGTCGATGTCCGGCTTGTCCGGACCGAGCCTGTCTAAGCGAAGCCTCAGACCCGCCCCGACACCGGAATGAACGCACCGGTGACGCCGCTGGCATCCTCGGCGAGCAGGAAGGCGATGGCGTCGGCGATCTCACGCGGCCGCACCCAGGCGGTGTGGTCGGCGTCGGGCATGGCCGCCCGGTTCTGCGGGGTGTCGATGATGCTGGGCAGGATCGCGTTGACGCGTATGCGGTCGGCCTTGAGCTCGTCGGCGAAGCTCTCGACAAGCCGATGGACGGCGCTCTTGGCACCGGCATAGGCGCCAAGCCCCGACGGCGCCTTCACGGCCGCACCGGCGCCGATGGCCAGCAGGCTGCCGCGACCGGCTGCGCACATGGGCGGCAGCGCGGCCCGGAAGATGTTGAGCGTGGTCAGGACGTTCAACCGGTACATCTGCTCCCAGAGATCGGGGCCTCCCTCGGCGGCGGCGGCCGAGGCGAAGCCGCCCACGGTATGGGCGATGCCGTTCTGTCCCGTTTCTCCGTCTCAGACAGGCCGTTTTGGGAAAGAACAATCGGGAACAGGTTTTGGGAAACGGGTTGCCTCGGACGGCCCCCGCTGGGATTGCCGCCGCGACTGTCCTGCTACAGGTTCCCAATCGAGAAATGGGATCAGCTAGGAGGTGCGCTGGCGGCCTCTCCGCTTAGTTGTTCAGGCTGGGCTGCGGCCACGTCCATCAGCAAGGTGCTGCCGGCGTTCGAAAAACACGACAATGCCAGCAAGCAGCAGGACGCAGACCAAGGCAGTCGCAAACGTGTTGAGGCCAAACCCGCCCTTGGCAGCTTCCTTCGTGAGCAGATTCCCGAAGTCGGCGCCGAACGGCCTGGTGAAGACGAATGCCGCCCAGAATATGAATGCCGCGTTGATTCGGGCAACATAGTGCAAAAGCAATACCGCGCCGATCACAGCCATGCATACCAGCGATCCCGTGGTATATGTGAGGCCGAAAACATAGACGAGTCCATCGCCGAACGCGGTGCCGAGGCTGTTCGAGAACAGAACGGCGCCCCAGAAAAACAACTCGCTCTCACGGTCGACCACCGCGCTCACGTCACAGGGGCCCCGCCTGAGATACCAGGTGCCGAGGGTCAGCAACATGCCGCCGAAAAGGATGGCCGACGTCACGTTATAGCCAAGGTTGAGGGTGTGGGTCGACAGGTCGGCTATTTCGGTTCCCGCCGTGGTCGTACCGACGATCGTCGCCCAGAACAGAAAAGGACAATAGCGATCGGCACGAACCTGCGCGACGAGGAAAGCCGCTAGCAGGCCCAGCGTGATGGCAAGCCCGGCGACGTAGCCCAGGTTCAGCGTCTGGGCGATGGCGTCACCCGCAACCTCACCCAATGTCGTGGCGACGACCTTGGCCAACCAGAAGCCGAGGGTGATTTCGGCGACTTTACGGGCGGGATGCTCTCTCGTCACGTCGACTCTTTCCATACGCGCACCCCCGGGGCCGACGATCATCAGGTCAAAGCATCAAATTCAAATCGAAATTCGTGAATGACCGGCGACATTGGGACTTTGTATAGTAGGCTCCAGCAGCGCCCATGCTTTCGTGACTAAGCCGTCACGATGCGCCAGACCTTCCTTCTGATCCCGATCCTGCTTGCCGGTTGCGGCGAGAAGGCTGCCAAGCCGCCCGCACCGCCTGCCCATGCCGAGACGATCGCACACGAAAGCGAGCTGCTGAAGCTGACGCTGACGCCCGAGGCGCAACGTCGCCTGGGTATCGGCTTGGTGCGCGTCGGCGGAGGATCGGCCACGGCAACGCGTGAGGTGGCCGGCGAAATCGTGGTCCCGCCGATCAGTGCCAATGGTGTGCCGGTCAATTCGATGACCAATCTCCAGCAGATCGGCAGCCAGCAGGCCGCGGCCGATGCCGAACTGGCGCGCGCCACGGCGCAGGCGCGGCTTGCGCGGATCGCTCTCGATCGCGCCGCGAGCCTGATGCGTGAGGAAGCGGGCAGCGTGCGTGCGCGTGATGAGGCCGCGGCGGCTCTGACCGCGGCGCAGGCCGCATTGGACGCGGCGCGGCAGCAGCGCCGGCTGCTCGGGCCGGCGGTCGCCTCGCTTGGCGCGCAACCCGTGCTGTGGGTGCGCGCATCGGTGTTCGGCAGCGACATGGGCGAGGTGCGACGCGAAGCCTCCGCTACGGTCCGCCCTCTTGGCGATGGCGGTGCGCCCCGCTCGGCGCGCCCTGTGCAGGCACCGCCTTCGGCCAACACCGTCGCCGGCACTGTCGACCTCTATTACGCGGTCGACAATCGCGACCGGGCTTTCCAGGTCGGCCAGCGCGTGTCGGTCGACCTGCCGCTCGCCGGGCAGACGGAGGGCCTGACGGTGCCGTCTGCCGCGATCCTGCGTGACATTCATGGTGGCGAGTGGGTCTATCAGAAGACCGCGCCGAACACCTTCGTCCGCCAGCGCGTCGAGGTGGCCTCGGAAAGCAACGGACGGGCGCTGCTGGCGCGCGGACTGTCCGCCGGCGCGCAGGTCGTGACCGATGGTGCGGCGGAGTTGTTCGGCACCGAGTTCGGGGCGGCGCACTGATGCTCGGCCGGCTCGTCCACTTCGCGCTGGCGCAGCGCGTCCTCGTCCTCGCGCTCGCCGCGCTGCTGGTCGTTCTCGGCGTCCGCGCCGGGCGCGACGTGCCGCTCGATGTGTTCCCCGAGTTCGCGCCGCCGATGGTGGAAATCCAGACCGAGGCGCCGGGGCTGTCGACCGAGGAGGTCGAGAGCCTGGTGACGGTGCCGATCGAGACGGCGGTCAACGGCGTGCCCGGCCTGATGACGCTGCGATCCAAGTCGGTGCTGGGCCTGTCGTCGGTGCAGATCCTGTTCGAGCGCGGGTCCGATGTGGTTCGCGCCCGGCAGATGGTCGGCGAGCGGATCGCGCAGGTGCAGCCACGCCTGCCGCTCGCGGCGCGCCAACCGGTGCTGATGCCGCCGCTGTCCTCGACCAGTCGCGCAATGAAGGTCGGGCTGTCGTCGACGAAGCTCGACCAGATGCAGTTGTCCGAGCTGGTCCGCTGGACGATCCGGCCTCGGCTGATGGCCGTGCCAGGCGTCGCCAACGTCGCGGTCTGGGGGCAGCGCGACCGTCAGTTGCAGGTTCTGGTCGATCCCGATCGCCTGCGCGCTTCCGGCGTGACGCTGGCGGACGTACGCGCCGCGGCGGGCGACGCGGTGCTGGTCGGGGGCGGCGGCTTCGTCGATACGCCCAACCAGCGGCTTGCCGTCCAGCAGACGGGCACCGTGCAGACCGCGGCCGACCTCAGCCAAGCGATCGTCAAGCAGGCAGGTGAAGCTCCGGTTCGGATCGGCGACGTCGCGCGCGTGGTCGACGGCTTCAATGCACCGATCGGCAACGCCATCATCGACGACGGCCCCGGCATCATGCTGATCGTCGAGAAACAGCCGACCGCCAACACGCTGGAACTGACCCGCGCGGTCGAGGCCGCGTTCGCCGAGCTGAAGCCGGGCTTGAAGGACGTGAAGGTCGATACGACCA